>NZ_JAALCR010000002.1:300000-494768 GCF_011065895.1 Paludisphaera rhizosphaerae
GCGCGCGAACTTATCAGCGCACGCGGCAGCCTCGGCGACGCCGCCGATGCAGGTGTCGGCCACCACGCATTGGACCGGCTCGCCGTTGGGGTGACGGAGCCGCGAGGTCAGGAACTCGGCCGCGTTGCGGGCCATCCCCATGACCTGATCTTCCAGCGATTCCCGCACGCCCCGACGCCGGCCGTCGATGACAGGTCGCACGCCGATCTTGGGAAGGCGACCGATCCAGGGGCTCTTGACGCTCGCGTTCATGACTCGCTTCCTCGGCTACGCCCAAATCGACGCGCGCAAGGTCACGATGGGAGTATCGCGGCCAGTCCGAGGCGCGTCTCACTCCCTTGTACCGGTGCGGAAGGCCGGTGGAAACCGGGTGGCGGCAGGGCTCAGCGTTCGAGGATGCCGGGGCGAGGGAGGAGGTAACCCTTAACGCAGACCTCGACCTGCGGCCACTGCTGAGCCGCCGTGACGACCTCGAAGCCGCGCGAGTCGACGACGATCGTGTCCTCCGACCGCGCCGAGCCGACGCTGGGATTCCAGCAGACGGCCATGTTCGGCTCCAGCTTCAGCGTGCTGTCGGGCGTCAACAGCGCCTCGCGGGGAGAGTAGCCGATCAACACCCCCTGATAGTCCAGGGTCCACTCATGGGGTGCGTTGAACTTCTCGTAGATCCGCCGAGCCCGGCGGAAGACTTCGGAGACCGTCTCTTCAGGACGTGAGAAGTAGATACACGTCGCGTCGACCATCGCGGCGAGCGTGTGGTTCGCCCGGAAGTCCTCTTCGGCCGGGCCAAACGACACGCTCCGCGTCACCGAGGCGCAAATTCCATGACGCCGGCCCGTGACGGTGATCGTCGCCCGCTTGAGAATCGGCTCGGCCTTGAAGGTCGGCTGGCGATACCGATTCAGGCGGTCGTCGCTCACGACGCGAAGATCGACGGGGGCGACCCCCTCGCGGATCAGCCTGTGGGCCAGGTGGCCGGCGACATCCGCCTCGCGTTCTCCGCGATCGAAGTTGCGACAGGTCGCCTCAACGGCCAGGCTCAGGGTTCGGCCAAGCTCCCGGAGCCGTTGTCGTTCCAGAGGCGTGAGTCGGCGGCGAAGATCACGAAGCGGGTCAAGCGCCCGCCGCCACTGGGTGCAGCCTTCCGAGCCCATGTCGGTGGCGTACCGCTTGTTGTGGCAGAGTTCCGCCACCACACGGTCGGGATCGTCGAACCAGGGACGCTCCTTGAGCTGGAACCCCAGACCCGCCAACTCTTCCTCGAAAACGCGGCAGCTCTGGACGTTGTCGGCGATGACAGCCCGACAGTCACGATTGATGAAGAGCAAGATCGAGCTGTTGTCCGACCAGTACTCCTGAGCCAGTTCGCCGCCCGAGGTGAACCAGGCGACCGAGTCGGACTTGCCCAGCACGACCGCGTCCTGGTTCGTGCGATCCAGGAACTCCCGGATTCGGTCGTGCTTGAGATCGACGTCCTCGCGACGACGCTTTCGCTCGACGTCGCCATGATCGCTGGCGGGGTCCGGGACCGCGGGGAGAGAACTCTTGGACGGACGATCGGCCGCCGTCTCCAGGATGCGGTCGACGACTTCCGCGTCGACGACTTCGTCCGCGACGAATCCGACCGGAGCGCCGATGTACAACTCGGTCGACACGACATCACCCCCAGCCCAACGCGAACCATGACCGTCAACGCCTCGAACGAGGCGGTCAGTCGAGGGGAAACCCTAGCGAGTTTGGTATCTTAAGGTCTTCGGGAATGGTGTTTCATATCCTTCCAATTGACACCGCCGATTGCAAGTACTTATTGCCTCCAATCGACAAAACCAGGAATGCACGCAAACAAGCGTCACGATGACGCGAGGCCGTCGTTCAAGGTCCGTTGTCGCCAGAAATCATTAAGAAAACCAAAGATTTCTGGTGTTAAATCGACCGCATTCGGCGCTCCCACCCGAAGCTCAAACCCATGGCGAGCCTCCGGGATGACTATGAGGCGATTGAAGGTGCCCTTCTCTTTCAGCCTTTCATGCATCTTTCGGGCCTGATCGACGGGCACCCAGGCGTCGTCGCCGCCGTGGATCGACAACGTCGCCGGCCCAGACGCCTCCACGTGATTCAGGGGCGAAGCCTCTTTGAACAGGGCTGGATCGTTTCCCAGGAACGTTCGGACCGGGTCGTGACGAAGCCGACGCTCGGAGACGAGATCCTCCAGATTGTAGGGCGTAGACAGACATACGGCCGCGGATACTTGTGGATCGATTTGAGCCGCCCGCGCCGCCAGGAGGCCGCCGGCTGAGGTTCCCAGCATGGCCACGCGGGTCGTATCGAGCTGGAATTCATCGGCTCGATCGAGAATGTGCTGCAAGGCGGACCGTACATCCTCAAGAGCCCCGGGCCAACTAGGCGCTCCCGGTCTGGCGAGTCGATAATCGACGACGGCGACCGCGAATCCCCCCCGCGCCAGGGGAGCGAACTGCGGGCCGTACTCCGTCCGCGAGCCACCCGTCCAGCTCCCGCCGTGGATCGCGACGACGAGCGGAAGCCGATGCGGATCGTCCGTCTGCTTTAGCGGGAGAAGGAGATCGTACCTGAGGGGCTCGCCGGCGATGGACTTGTAGGGGATACCCTGAATCACCCTAAGATCAGACGCCCAAGGGGTCTGCGGGTTCCGCGAACTCGCGGCGATGTGGACCGTAACCGCCAGCGTTAGGAGCCAGCCGATCCCTCGCAGGGTGGTTGCCATGGCCTCACCGACTTCCTGGGAATTCGATCTCGATCGTCCTACCTCAACCTTACTACGGAGTCGGCCCGATGGCGGATCAGAAACCAATCTTGCCGCTTCTCCAGCAGCGTGAGATCGAGGCCAGGATCGTCGGTCCGCTGATGCGGGCCTTCGCCGACGCTTTCGGCCGCGAGCCGACCCTGGAGGTCCTCCGCGGGGTGATCGTCGACCTGGCCCGCCAGGGAGGGGCCGACCTCGCCCAATCGCTCGGAGAGAGCTCGCTGGAGGCGTTCGCGACGACCCTCGGACGCTGGTGCGAGAACGACGCGCTGGAGATCGACGTGCTCGAGCAGTCGGACGAGCGACTCTCGTTCAACGTCGTCCGCTGCCGCTACGCCGAGATGTATCGTCGGCTGGGGCTCGAGGATCTGGGGGCGTCGCTCTCCTGCGTCCGTGATTTCGCCCTCGCCGAGGGATTCAGTCCTGAGATTCAACTCGAACGCACCCAGACGATCATGCAGGGCGCTCCATACTGCGACTTTCGTTTCCGCCGCGAGAAGCGCACTTCCGACCCGGCATGAGGCCTTCAAGACGATCGCGCGGCTTGTCGGTCGTGCTATAATGTGAACCGAAAACTCGCCGCGCCTCAGTTCCGGCGCTCGCCGGACGCCGCGGGATTCCCGGTGATTGGATCCCGATGCCCAGCACCTTCGTCGGAAACCCCGCCCCTCCCTTCGACCTTCCGTGCACGAGGCGTCCCGACCCGTCGCGGAATCGGGCGCGTCTGGTCGATTACAAGGGGCGATGGCTCGCGCTGGTCTTCTATCCACGTGACTTTTCGATGGTCTGTCCGACCGAGTTGATCGGACTCAGCCAGCGCGTCGAGGAATTCCGCGATCTCGGCTGCGATCTGCTCGGCGTCAGTTGCGATCCCGTCGAACTGCACGATCGCTGGATTGCGACGCCCAAGTCGCAGGGGGGGCTCGGAGGCTTGAACTTCCCCCTCGCCAGCGACGTCGACGGCGAGATCTCCACGGCGTACGGCGTTTTCGATCCCCGTCGGAACCTGGCCCTCCGAGGGACGTTCATCGTCGATCCCGAGGGGATCATCCAGTACGAGGTGATCCACAGCCTCAGCATCGGACGACGGAGTCAGGAGGTCCTGCGAGTCCTCACCGCGCTCCAGTCCGGCGGCCTCTGCCGCGAGGACTGGATGACGGACGGGTCGAACATCGACCCCTACCAGATCCTCCAGCCGGGCAACATCTTTTCCCACTACCACCTGGACTCGGAGATCGGAGCGGGGACGTTCGCGCGGGTTTACCTCGCACGCGACCTCCAACTCGACCGTCCCGTCGCGCTGAAGGTCTTCAATCGCGACTGTCCCGTCACGCCCAGCACGGCGCTGGCGGAGGCGCGATCGGTCGCCGCGCTGAACCACCCCAACATCTGCACGATCTATGCGGTCGACGACGCGGCGGGGTTGCCGGTGATCGCGATGGAGTACATCCAGGGACGAACGCTCTCATCTCGGCTGCGAATGGAGCGACCGCCGATCGACGACCTGCTGCATCTGGCCCGTCAGATTGCCGGAGGCGTCGCCGCGGCGCACGATGCGGGGATCATTCACGGCGACCTGAAGCCGGACAACATCATGGTGGCCGACGACGGGCTGGTGAAGGTCCTGGACTTCGGCCTGGCTCGTCGCGTCGACAGGCTCGGGCCGGTCCAGACGGATGAGACCAGCGAATTCGGCATCGCGGAGAACGGCGACGGCTTGTTCGGCACGCCGCGCTACCTGGCTCCCGAGCAGACCCTGGGCGATCCGGCGACGTTCGCCAGCGACGTCTTCTCCCTGGGGATCGTCTTCTACGAGATGGCCACGGGCATACCGGCCTTCACCGAGGGGAACGTCCTCCAGGTGATGCATCAGATCCGCAACATCGACGCCGACGCCATGGCCGTCGCCGCCGGCGAGCCCTTCACTCCCCTGCTCCGCTCGATGCTCGTCCCCGATCCCACCCGGCGCGACGTCCCGATGCGCCGAATCGTCGCCGAGATCGACGCCGTCTGCGAGTCGGTTTGACTCGCCGCAAGTCCCACTGTTTCGTCACTCCCACCCCGGAGCCCTCAGTGCCCCTCGCCATTTTCGACCACGACGGCGTTCTCGTCGACACGCTCAAGCTGCATCAGGACGCCTGGGTCGCCATGGGCCGAGAGTCCGGCCTGCCGATGACGCCGGAATTCATCCTCGAAACCTTCGGCATGACCAACGCGATGATCCTCCGGAAGGTCCGGGGCGAATCGCTCTCCGACGAGGAAGTTCTCGCGTACTCCGACCACAAGGAACAGCTCTACCGCGATCTGGCCCGAGGCACGATCGTGCTAATGCCGGGCGTTCGACCGTTTCTCGACGCCCTCACCGAGGCCGGCGTGGAGATGGCGATCGGCTCCAGCGGCGTCCGGAAGAACCTGGAGCTGACCGTCGAGGAGTGCGGGCTCCACGGTCGATTCAAGGCGATCGTTGCCGGCGAGGACGTCACCCGAGGCAAGCCCGATCCTCAGGTCTTCCTCCTGGCCGCCTCGCGTTCGGGGGCGAAGCCCGAGGAGACCGTCGTCTTCGAGGACGCCCCCGTCGGGATCCGAGCGGCGAAGGCGGCGGGGATGCTGGCTGTCGGAGTCACTTCCAGCCATGACGCCGACGCCCTGCAAGCGGCTGGCGCCGACCTGATCGTCGCCGACCTGTCGCAATGCGATGTCGCGGATCTGCTCGCCCGGCTCAGTCCGGCCGGTAGGTGGGATACTCCCCGCTGAGGCCCTCATTCCCCGGCGTGACTCCCGCGAGCCGGAGGACGACCCGACGAATCAGCTTGCCGATCATCGGCGTGGCCTTCTCGCCGGCCTCCAAGACGTCTTCATGGCGGATCGGCGTGGGGAGAACGCCGGCCGCTGCGTTCGTCACCAGCGCGAGGCCCAGAACTTCCATACCCCCGTGCCGGGCGACGATCGCCTCGGGGACCGTTGACATTCCCACCACGTCCGCCCCCAGGGCGCGGAGCATCCGGATCTCCGCCGGGGTCTCATAGCTCGGGCCGGGGAGGCAGGCATAGACGGCCGAGACCAGGTGCACTCCCAGTCGCTTCGCCTCCTCCTTGGCCATGTTCCGCAATCGCTTGGAATAGACCTCGGTCATGTCCGGGAACCGTTCACCGAGCCTGGGGTCGGCGGGACCTCGGAGCGGGTTCGCGCCGATCAGGTTGAGATGGTCCGACAGGCAGACGATGTTGCCCGGCCGTAAATCGGCCCGGACGCCTCCCGTCGCGGCCGTCAGGATGACCGTCTTCACGCCCAGCCGCTGGAGCACGCGCATCGGAAACGTGACGGCGCGGAGGTCGTGGCCCTCGTAGAAGTGGAACCTTCCCTGCAACAGGAGAGCCTCGGCGCCGTCGACCGAGCCGAAGACCACGTTGCCGGCGTGTCCCTGTACGGTCGTAACGGGGAAATGTGGGATCTGAGCGTACGGAATCACCTTTCGGTCGCCGAAACGCTCCACGAGCCCGTTCAATCCAGAGCCCAGTACGACGGCCACCTGGGGCGACCTGTCGCCGGCCGCCCTGCGAATGACCTCGGCCGCTTCATCGGCGGAGGAGAGCAAATCGTGGGGATGGCTGGACTGGCTCATAGAAGGACTCCCGCAATGCACGCCGAAAGGAAATTCGCCAGAGTGCCGGCCAGGAGCGCCCGGCCTCCAAGCCGCGCCAGATCCTTGCGACGCTCCGGAACGAGGGCTCCGATCCCGCCGATCTGGATCCCGATCGAGCTGAGGTTGGCGAAGCCGCAGAGGGCGAAAGAGGCGATGACGGCCGATCGCGGATCCAGGCTCGCTCGGATCCCGTCGAGCTTCTGAAACGCGATCAACTCGTTGAGCACGGTGCGCGTCCCCAGCAGACCACCCACAGCGCGGCAGTCGTCCCAGGCGACGCCCAGCATGTAGGCGACAGGCGCCATGATCCAGCCTAGTAGATCCTCCAGCGAGGTATTCAGCCGGCCCAGCCCGAGGTTCACCAGCGCGACCAGGCCCACGAAGGCGATCAGCACGGCGGCGATGTTGAGCGACAGGCTCAGACCGTCGCGAGTCCCCCGAGCGGCGGCGTCGAGGATGTTGGAGTCCTCGCGATCGTCATGGTGTCGGATGCCGCCGAGCGTTTCAGGCGTCTGAGTTTCGGGCACGAGCAGTTTCGAGAGCAGCACGGCGCCGGGGGCGGTCATGACGACGGCGGTCAGGACGTGCCGGGGCTCCACGTGGTAGGCGAAGTAGGCCGCCATCACGCCCCCCGACACGTGGGCCATTCCGGCCGTCATGACGGTCATCAACTCGGAGTTCGTCAGTCGAGCAAGGTAGGGCCGGATCGTCAGCGGGGCCTCCGTCTGGCCGAGGAACAACGAGGCCGCCACGTCGAGCGACTCCGCCCCGCTGATCCCCATCAGCCAGGCCATCGCCACGGCGAAGGAGCGAACGACCCACTGCATGATCCCCAGGTGATAAAGCACCGCGAAGAGCGCCGCGACGAAGATCACCGTGGGGAGCACGCGGAAGGCGAAGACGAAGCCCGCGGGGCCGTCCGCCTTCACCAGCGCCTCGCCGAACACGAACCGAGCCCCCTCCAGGGCGCATTCGAGGACGGACTCCACAAGCTTGCCGGCCTCCTGGAGCAATCGAACACCGGCCGGGGCGCGGAGGACCAGGATCGCGAAGATCCACTGCAGCGCCACTCCCCAGAAGAGGACTCGGCGCGAGATCGCCCGGCGGTTCTCGGAGAAGATCACGGCACCGACCAGGATGAGAGCCATCCCCAGCAGTCCGCGGAGCCGGTTCGCCCATTCGCCGAGACTGAGATCGCTCCTGACGTCCGTTTTGGGGGTCGCCTTGGAGACGTCGGCTGCTGGAGGATCGGCCGCGGACGGAACAGGGGCGGGAATCGTACGTCCTTCCTCGATGCTCGCTCCAACGCGCGGCGACATCGCCGCGGCTGCGAGGATCATGACGGCGATCAGCATTCGCATCGACCAGTTCCTCGCGAACGACCTTGAAACACTCGGCGAAACGTCAATCGACCCCAGCGACCAATCGGTCGACGATCGTCGTCGGCACGTCGACGCGGTCCGCCGAGAAGTGATAGGCGTCGGCGATCATCTCCGAGGCCCGTTCCAACTCCGCCTCGTCGTTGACGAGGATCGTGCAGAGCGATTCTCCGAGGTCGACGAGGTCGCCGACCTTCTTGTGCAGAATCACCCCCACGGCCGGATCGATCCTGGAATCGACCTTCGCCCGTCCTGCTCCGAGCAGCATGGTGGCGACGCCGATGGGACGGGAATCGAGCTTCGAGACCCGGCCGACCCGATCGGACTTCAATTCGATCGTCCGCTTCGGTTGCGGCAGCAGTCCGGGATCATCCACGATGCGGGGATCGCCCCCCTGCGCGGCGATCAGCCGACGAAGCCGCTCAAGCGCCGATCCGTCCTCGATCGTCCGCTCGCAGGCCCCGCGAGCCTCCTCGATGCTTTTCGCCAGGCCGGCGAGGAGGACCATCTCCGCGGCCAACTCGATCGACAGGCCCATGAGGTCGTCAGGCCCCTGACCGCGCAGGCATTCGAGGCTCTCAACGACTTCGACCGCATTGCCGACGGCCCGGCCGAGCGGCTGGTCCATTCGGGTGATGAGAGCGACGATCTTCTTCCCCATCTTATGGCCGACGTCGCACATCGTCTCGGCCAGGAGCATCGAGTCTTCCAGGTCCGGCAGGAACGCGCCGGAGCCCGTCTTCACATCGAGGACCAGGCCGTCGATCCCTTCCGCCAGCTTCTTCGACATGATCGACGCGGAGATGAGCGGGATCGACTCGACGGTCGACGTGGCGTCGCGCAGGGCGTAGAGGAACTTGTCGGCCGGGGCGATCTCCTTCGTCTGGCCGATCAGGACGAGGCCGGTTTCCGCGAGGATCTCCCGGTAGCGGTCGAGCGTCACGTCGACGCAAAAGCCGGGGATCGATTCGAGCTTGTCGAGCGTGCCGCCCGTGTGGCCGAGGCCACGGCCGGAGACCATCGGCACCATCACGCCGGCCGCGGCCGCGATGGGCGCGATGATGAGCGAGGTCTTGTCCCCCACGCCTCCGGTGCTGTGCTTGTCGATCTTCGGACCGGGAATCGCCGAGAGGTCGACGATGTCGCCCGACCGCATCATCGCGTCCGTCAGGGCGGCGGTCTCGGAACGATTCATCCCCTTGAGGACGATCGCCATCAGCAGAGCGGACCACTGGTAATCGGCCACGGCGCCGTTGGCGATCCCCTCGACCATCCAGTTGATCTCGGCCGTCGAAAGCGCTTCACCCTCGCGTTTCTTCCGGATCACGTCCACGGCGCGAACCATGTCGAACTCCTCGATGCGTTCCGACCGTCGTCAATGGTCCGGGCTGGTGGCGAACTGGCGGTCGCCGGCGTCGCCTAGACCCGGGTAAATGAAGCCGATCTCCGTCAGCCGCTCGTCCACCGCGCCGACGTGGATGGGGACGTCGGGCATCGCCTCGCGCATCCGGGCGATCCCTTCGGGCGCGGCGATGAGGGAGAGGAGCTTCAGTCGCGGCACCCCGGCGGACTTGAGGATCTCGCACGTCCGCACGGCCGAACCGCCGGTGGCGAGCATCGGATCCACGACCAGACCGATCGTGACGCGCGGCTGTTTGGGGAACTTGTTGTAATACTCAGTCGGCTTGAGCGTCGCCTCGTCGCGGAAGAGGCCGATGTGCCAGACCTCGGCTTCCGGGAGCAGCTCAATCAGGCCGTCCGCCATCCCCAGCCCGGCGCGGAGGACGGGGATGATCCCGACCACGTCGGCCAGCGCCTGACAGGGAGAGGGGCCGAGCGGGGTCTGGATGGTGACGTCGCGCGTCGGCAGATCGGCGGTCGCCTCCTGTCCTAGCAGAAGAGCGAGGCTTCTCACGAGCGACCGGAACTCGGGCGGTTTGGTGCGGGAGTCCCGCAGTGCCGCGAGCTTCTGGAGAACGATCGGATGCGACGACGCGAATACCGACGCCACGGGGCCCTCCTCTCACGTCGTTCCAGGCGCGAAAGAACCCCGACCGCGCGGAATCGCGGAAGAGACCAGGCCCGACGCGCCTTCTGGAAATGCGCTGGATCACGAGGGGAGTCGCGATCCTCGCATTCTGTCCTATTCGGCGCGCCGGTGCCAGGGGCATGAGCAAGCGAGATCAGTCGGTCTGACCCCAGACGCGAGGGGCCCGGAAACCGGGCGGCATGGGGGCGGCCTTCGGCGGAACGGCCTGAGCGGCCAGGGCGTCGTAACGCGCCCGCAGCTCGGCGACCTTCGCCGGATTCTTCGCGGCCAGGTCGTTCTTCTCGTAAGGATCGTCGACCAGGTTGAAGAGATGAGGGCGGTTGCGCTCCGCATCGGGTGCGGCGGCGGCGTCGTCGGCCTCGCCGTCGTCTCCGCCCGCACCGGCGGGGCGGCCGACGATCAGCTTCCAGTCGGCGACGCGAACGGCTCCGTTGCGCGGAGTCGTGTTCAGCAGGATCGCGTCGTGCGGGGTTCCCTTGCCCTCGGCGATCGCCGGCCAGGCGTCGCGACCGTCCAGCGGCAGGGACTGCTCGGCTGGCGCGCCGGCGAGTTTCATGAAGGTCGGAAAGAGATCGACCATGTGCAAGGCGGCGTCCACCGTTGAGCCGGCCTTGATCTTGCCAGGCCAGGTCGCGAACGCGGCCACGCGCACGCCGCCTTCGAAGAGTTGCCCCTTCGCTCCTCGGAGCGGGCCGTTGCTCGTCACCTTGCCCGGTTGCGGGCCGCCGTTGTCGCTGGAGAAGACGATCAGCGTGTTCCCGGCGATCCCCTTGCGATCGATTGCCTGGGAAATCTGGCCGACCGCCTCGTCAAGCGCCGCGAGCATCCCCGCGTAGGTCCGACGGGGCTCCGCGAGCTTGGCGTAGGGCTCTTTGTACTTCGCGGGGACCTGATGCGGCGCGTGGACGGCGTTGAACGGGACGTAGAGGAACAGCGGCTTCGTCGTGTCATGCTCGGCGACCAGCCGCGCGGCTTCCTCGCCGATCAGCGTGGTGCTGTAGCCCTTGTCGTGGTTCTCCTTGTCGTCGCGATGCCAGTCGTGGCCGCCGTCGCGCTCGTGGGTGTTGTAGTCGAGCGCTCCGTTGTAGTGGCCGTACTGGTGGTCGAACCCGCGATGCGTCGGCAGATACTCGGGCTGAAAGTGCCCGAGGTGCCACTTGCCCACAATAGCCGTCTCGTAGCCGGCTTCCTTGAGCGCCTGGGGAAGCGTCCGCTCATTCAGCGGCAGGCCGTAGCGCGCCCAGGGGCGGACGACCCCCACTTGAAGGCCGTGACGCATCGGGTAGCGCCCGGTCATCAAGGCGGCGCGGGTCGGCGAGCAGACCGGCTGGACGTAGAAATGCTCGAGCTTCGCACCGGCCGCAGCCAGTCGATCGAGGTTCGGCGTCTTGATCTCGGACCCATGCCAGCCGACGTCCCCCCAGCCCATATCGTCGGCCAGGATGACGACGATGTTGGGCTTCGGCGCGTCGGCTCCGAAGGCCGTCGCAGACGCCATGAACGCGGAGGCGAGCCAGGCCCACATCACCGGCCGACGTCGTGTCTCGATCCTCATGAATCAACTCTCCACTCTCGATGAAAACCCCTTCGACTCCAACTCGGCGATCAACTTCGCCCTGCATTCGCGATCGAGAATCGGGTGCGGGCTGGGCGGCGGAACCTCGTCGTAGGTTCGGCCGTCGATCTCCCTGCCGGTCCTTCCCTTGCGGACTCCGCCCCACTGTTTGAAGAAGAAACGAACTCCCGCCGCGGCGCATTGGTCGCGTAGAGATTCAACCCACTCCTTCGCCATTGGTCTCGCGCCATGACCGCTTTCGCCGCCCACGATCATCCAATCGATGCCCGACAGGTCGATCTCGCCCAGATCTTCGAGCAAGGGCTCGACCGACAGAAACCGGACGGCGGCGGGTGCGGAACGGAGGTGCTCGATCCGCGGTAAGCCATGACGGCGGTTCTCGACGCTCACGCCCCACCAGATGTGTCGGGCCGACGCAAGCTCGTGAAGAGGGCCCGAGAGCATCGCGGCGAGCCGCTCCGACCGCTTCGTCAGCACCTGGTACGTGTTCCAGTCGGCGGTTCGCATCACCTCGGCGACCTTCAAGACGTATTCGTCGGCGACGTCCTTGTGGAAGAGGTCGCTCATGGAATTGACGAAGACCATGCGGGGCTTCGACCACCGGAGCGGATCCAGCAGCTTGTGCGGGACCAATCGCAGATCGAAGCCCTGCTCATAGGGATGCCCGGGGACGCCTCGGAAGCGTTCCGCAAAGGTCTCGGCGTAGCAGTGGGCGCAGCCGGGCGTGATCTTGGTGCAGCCCCGGACAGGATTCCAGGTGGCGTCCGTCCACTCGATTTTGGTGTTGTCGCTCACCCGAGATCCCTCCGCAAAGGCTCCGGGGAGCCGCCGACATTGTACCAGGGAGGCGTCGCGGGAGGGCGCCGGCCGAGGGACCGGCCTTGTGAGAAACGGCTGGATCGATATACACTTGGTCCGTTCGTTCTGGACGGATCGCCCGGCCGCGCCGCGATGTTCACGGAGCGAGGTAGCAGCCTTTCATGACGTTCCAGTTCGCGGTACTCGGCAGCGGCTCAAAGGGCAACTCCGCGTTGTTCCGCCACGGCGGCGCGGGGATCCTGATCGACGCCGGGCTGGGCGTCCGCATGACGACGGAAAGGTTGGCGAGCGTCGGTTGCGACTGGTCTCACCTCGCGGCCGTCGTTCTGACCCATACCCACGGCGATCACGTCGACACCAGCGTCTTTCGCGCTCTCTCTCGTCGCGGCGTACCGCTTTATTGCCACGAAGGCCACCATCACGAGTTGGCCGGCGATCCAGGCTACGCGGCGCTCGACCGCCTCGGACTCGTCCGGTTTTACGACGAGCGTCCGTTCATGGCCCCGAGCGGGTTCCGCATCGAACCGGTCACCGCATGGCACGACGGCGGGCCGACCTTCGGCTTCCGCCTGGAAGCCGGCGCCGGCGGAAAGCGAAAGGGCATTTCGGTCGGCTATCTGACCGACACGGGCACCTGGAGCGATGAGACGGCCGAGGCCCTTGTCGACGTCGACGTCCTGGGCGTGGAGTTCAACCACGACGTGATGCTGCAGCGGACCTCGGGCAGGCACCCCGCTCTGATCGCGAGGAACCTCGGCGATCGAGGCCACCTCTCCAACCGACAGGCCGCCGACCTCGTCGCCGCGATCCTCTCGCGGTCGCGACGGGATCGGATCGCCCATCTCGTCCTCCTGCACCTGAGCGACCAGTGCAACCGGCCGGAGATCGCTCTCCGCGAGGCCGGAGAGGCGGTGCGCGAGAGTGGACGGCAGGTCTTCATCCACGCCGCCCGGCAATCTCCGGCGCACCCGGATCTGAGTTTGTCCCCGGCTCGCTCCAGGTCCCATTGGCGGCCGGACGTCGCCGGCGTCCAGGGTATCGCCCGATCGACCAAGTCGCGCCGGCGTCCGGCTGAAGCCTGTGCGTTCCTGCCCGGACTGAATCTCGAAAGTTCATGACCGTCGACGTCCGACGGCCGGAGAGCGTCCGTTGAGCGATTATTTCCTGAGCGACGTTCACCTGCGGGACGACCGCCCCGAACGTGGTCGCCGGCTCGTTCGTTTCCTTCAGCGACTGAAGCCAGGCGAGGACCGCCTGCTCATCGCCGGGGACCTGTGCGACTTCTGGATGGGCTCTCGCAAATCGTCCGAGGAACTCGCGCGCGACGAGGCGCTTTCCAGGCTGGCTGAGTTTTCCAGGGCTGGCGGCTCTCTCTCGATCCTTCCGGGAAACCACGACCGCTGGCTCGTCCCATTTTATGAATCATCGCTGCGGGCGACGATCTTGACCGAGCCCTACGAGATGGAGAGCTACGGCCTGAGAGTCCACATCGTCCACGGCCACCTGCTGGGCGCTCGGCGGATGTGGAAGGCCGCGATGGAGTCTCGCGAGTTCTTCCGGGCCTTCGGCGCCATTCCCTCGTCCATGGCGAAGCCGCTGGACGACCTTCTGGAGACGCGCAACCGACGTGGGCTGGAAGACGACGAACGACGCCATCTGGCCGTCTTCCGCAGCTACGCCGACAGCCTGAACGGAGTGGACCTGGCCGTTTTCGGTCACGTCCACCGCGCCGTTGACGAAGCGGGCTCTCCCCGGATGATCGTCCTCGGCGGCTGGCAGGCGCGTTTGAGTTATCTCAAGATCGACGCCGACGGAGCGGTCTTCCACGTCGAATCGGGCGAGGTCGACGAGCCGACCTCCACGGACTCCCAACGGGCTGAACCGAGCAACGTATCGCCATGAAATTCGATCACCACCTCCACACGTCCCGCCACTCGCCCGACAGCGTTATGGACCCCCTGGAACTGCTTGAACGAGCCCGGGAGATCGGCCTGGACGGCGTCGTCATCACGGAGCACGACCACCAGTGGGCTCCGGCCGAGTTGGCGGAACTGGCCGCCGAGGCGCGAGGACTCAAGGTCTTCTCCGGCGTGGAGGTCTCGGCGCGCGAGGGGCACTTTCTCGTTTACGGCCTGCCGGACCTGAGCGACGTGGGGCCTGGGATCAGCGTCGGAGAACTCCTCAAGGTCGTCAATCGCCGAGGCGCGGCGATCGTGGCTGCTCATCCGTTCCGATGGCTGCAGCCCTTCGACGAGATCGTCGGGAGGTACGGCCCGGCGTTTCACGGGGTCGAGTTCGTCAGCAACAACGTGACGGCTGAGACCCGAGCCCTCGCCGACGCCCTGTTGCAGGCCTCGCCGATGCCCCGAACGGGCTCGTCGGACGCTCACGACGTGGACACGTTGGGTTGTTACTACAGCGAGGTCGAAGGACCCGTGGAGACGATCGCGGATTTCGTCGCCGCGCTTCGGCGGGGAGCCGTGCAACCGCGTCACCGCAAAGGGGCGCGGCTCACTTCAGGGCCGGTTTGAACGGCATCCCCATCAGGTTCGAGCGGAACGATGACGCGTCGATCGCTCGAGCCGACGGCCGAGGTCCAAAGCTCGACGTCTTGACCGGGCGCTGCGTCCTGCGTCCGAGCCAGTAGGCTCTGAGCCGACCCTCGACCTCCTTACGGATCGGTATGCCGACGGCGTCCAGGTCGTTGCGGAAGGTCTCGATCTCGGCCTTCGTCGCCGGACGTCGACCGAATTCCCCTGCGAGGGCCAGCAACCGTCGATACGAGACGCGAGTCGGCGGTCGATCGAGAATCGGGGCCTGGTTCCGAAGCATCGATTCCAGGCCGCGCGCGTCGCCGCCGAACTTCGTCCAGAAACCGACGCCCTGAAGTACTCGGTAGGTCGTGAAGTAGGCGTCCAGCTCCTTGCGAAGCCGCAAGAAGGCTCGGTCGTCCTTCTCGAATCGGTCGGAACGGACCTGAGCGGCGACCCCGGCCATGATCAGCAGGAGCCAGCCGAAACCCACGAACCACGTCCAGGGGCGTCCCCTTCCGGCGAGCAGCCAGCGGTGCGCCAGGCCGATCGGCAGCCCGGCCAAGGCCCCGCCGGCGTGGCCCCAGTTGTCGATGTATCGCGGGAAGGCCAGCCCGAGCGCTCCCGTCATCATCAGAGCCTTCAGCATATACCAGGTCAACTCGCGGTCGCGGAGCGACTTCGACGCCCACCCCGCCGTCGCGAAGAGGCCGATCAGCCCCATGATGACGACCGACCCGCCCCCGGAATGGACCAGCGGACTCGCCCCCATGGCCTGCCTCGCCAGGGCCGAGAGGAGATTGCCCCCGACCCCGGTGATCCCATAGACGGCCGTCAGCGTCCACGGCCCGTACCATGACTCCAGCAGCGAGCCCAGCAGGTAGAACGCGAACAGGTTCATCCCGATGTGGATGACGCTGTAATGCACGAAGTTGCAGGTAATCAGCCGCCAGTACTCCCCCGCGGCCAGGTCCTGGAGCGTCAGGTCGCCGAAGCGATGGGCGTCCCCCATGCCCGACATCAGAACGCCCATCATCGAAGGGGCGGGGACGTCTCGCCGGTGGTCGGCCAGCATCGCAAGGAAGACGACGACCCAACTCAGGCTGAACAGCACTGTGGCGGGATAATCTCGGATTTCGCGGAGGACGAGGCGGGGATTCATGCCGTTCTCGGGAGGTCGCGAGGCCGATCCGGAAACGCCTTCCAGGTCGCAAACTTATTCTAGCTCACCGTCGCGACGATGCGACCCGATCGCGGCGCGGAGTCGCTCCTGGGCCGATTGCCATTTTTCGTCGCTGAGCGCCGAGACGAGTCCGCTGGTCGAGATCGGCGAGTCCAGATGAATCCACGTCTTGCAGCCGAGCTGTTCGACCGAGGGACGGATGACTTCTGCCTCGGCGCGGTCCCAGACGCGGACGCTCAACACCCACAGCCCCGGTCGGCGGTAATGGAACCGCTTGTGCACGGTTTCGTCGGTCCACACATGAAAAGGCTCCAGCCGGTCAAGCTCGTCCTCGCGCTCGATCAGGTGAACCGAGTCGACGACGGCCAGCGATCGGATCAGGACGAGCGAGGCGTCGGTTAGATTCTCAACCGGGGCCGGCTCCTCGCGAAGACCTTGTTGAGCCTCGTGGATTCGAGTGGGGTACAGCCAGAAGACGCGATGATCCGGCGTGAACCGCCCCCCCTCCTCGGCGATCCCCCCTTTTCGGAGGATCACCGTTTGTCGGCCCGAGGCGAGCGCCGCGCAGACGCCGCTCCATTCCTTGAACCCGACGTCGCACGTGGGAGGGACGTCATTCACAGTTGAGCCTCGTCCTTCGGGGTCCTGGTCATCAGGTCGACGACCGCGGCGTGGGGTTGTTTGCCCTCAAAGAGCACCTGATGCAGCTCATGGGTGATCGGCATGTCGACTCCCAACTGCAACGCCAGCGCATGGACGCTCCGAATCGTCGGAACTCCCTCGGAGACGTTGACCATGCTGCCGAGAATCGTTTCCAGAGACTCGCCCCGCCCGATTCGGGCGCCCACCTCGCGGTTCCGGCCGAATGGGCTGAAGCAGGTCGTGACGACGTCCCCGACGCCCGCCAGGCCGTAGAAGGTCTGGAGTCGGCCCCCCAGCCGAACGCCCAGTCGGGCGATTTCGACGAGTCCACGCGTGAGCAGGGCGGCCTTGGCGTTGTCGCCGATTTCCAGCCCGTCGCAGACGCCGGCTGCAATCCCCAGGATATTCTTGAGGGCCCCGGCGACTTCAGCCCCGACGGCGTCGCTGTTGCGGTAAAGGCGGAACGTCGCGTTGCTGAAGGCCGATTGAACCGACTCGCAAAACTCAGCCGACGGCCCCGCGACGACCAGCGAGGCCGGCAGACCTCGCGCCAGTTCCTCGGCATGACTCGGTCCGGTCAATACGGCCGTCTCGCGCGGGCCGAGGCATTCGGCGATGATCTGCGTCGGCCGCGCGAAGGTGCCGAACTCGATCCCCTTCACGACGCTGAGCGTCGGCACTTCCGCCGGTACGGTTGAAGCGAGAGCCGCTAGCGTTGACCTCAGGTAGGAGGTGGGAATCGACGCCACCAACAAATCCGCCCCTTCAACCGCCTCGGCCGGGTCGCCGGTGATGGTGATTTCCGCGGGGATGACGACCTCGGGAAGGTGGCGAGCATTGCGCCGCGTTTCCGCCATCAGACGGGCGCGTTCCGGCTCGCGGACCCAGAGCCGCGCATCGGCGCCGGCGCGGGCGAGGACCATCGCCATCGCCGTCCCCATGCCGCCGCCGCCGAGAATCGCCACCCGATGCACGTCAGGCCTCCCCGCGATAGGCTCGGTCGAGCAGGTCGACCGGATGCACGACCTCGATGGCGAGCCCTTGCTCGCGGATTTGACGGGCGATCTGAAGCGTACAGCCGATATTGCCGCTGGCGACGACCGCCGCGCCGGTCGACTCGATATTAGCCAGTTTACGACGTCCCAGCCGCTGCGACATTTCCGGTTCGGTCAGGTTGTACGTCCCCGCCGCGCCGCAGCAAAGCTCGCTCTCCGGGAGCGGGACCAACTCCAGGCCGGGAATCAACGACAGGAGTTGCCTGGGCTGGGCTCGGATCTGCTGGGCGTGGCAGAGGTGGCAGGCGTCGTGATACGTCACCTTCTGCGAAACCGCGTGCTTCGGCGCGATCGGTCCGAGTTCGACGAGGAACTCAGACACATCCTTCACCTTGGCGACGAACCGGGCGGCTCGCTCGTGTTCCTCGGGAGGCAGAATGTGCTCATAACCCTTGAACATCGCCCCGCAGCCGGCCGCGTTGACGACGACGGCGTCGAGGCCATCGACGTCGAAGGCGTTCATGTTTTGCAGTGCGAGGCTGAGCGCGGGAGTCTCGGCACCAGAATGGTAATGGATCGCTCCGCAGCAGGCCTGACTGCGAGGAATGACGACCTCACAGCCGTTCTGCTGAAGGACCCGTGCCGTGGCCGTGGTGGTCTCGGGCGTCATCACGTCGGTCACGCAGCCCAGGAACAGCCCGACGCGAGCCCGTCGAGGGCCGATCGCCGGCAAGACTTCGGGGAGGTTGGAAGCGGGGCCGAGAGTTGGAACCATCGCCGCCATGTTTCGAAGCGTGGGCGGCAGGAGGTTGAAGAGTCCGCTGCGTTCCAGAGGCTTCATCAACCCGAGCTTCTGGAGCAGCCGGACTGGCAGTAGCGCCACGCGGACTCGGCGGGCGTAGGGAAAGAGGCGATGCAGAACCAGTTTCTGGAGCAGGCTGAGGCCCGCGCCCGGAGGCGCGTCGCGGAGCATCTCGATCTTGAACGGCTCGATCAGCTTGCCGTATTGAACGCCCGACGGGCAGGCCGTTTCGCAGGCGCGGCAGTCCAGGCATAGTTCGAGGTGCTTGCGGACTTCGGGGCTCATCCCCAGGCGGCCGTCGACGACGGATCGCATCAGGTAGATCCGGCCTCGCGGGCCGTTGTTTTCGTCGCCAGTCTCGACGTACGTCGGGCAACTCGCCGTGCAGAGTCCGCAGTGGATGCACTGCTGGAATAGCGGATACGAGACCCGCTCGGAGAGCCAGGCCAGATCGACGCCCGACTCGCCATCGCTGGGGGCCGTGCGCGGGTTCGTCTCTGCGGTCGACTGCGTATTCATCTCAAGCCTCGCCGACGAACCGGCCGGGATTCATCAATCCGATAGGGTCGAGCGCCTGCTTCACGGCCTTCCCTAGAGCCCAGTCTGGCCGAGGATCGCCCCAGACCCGCAGCCGCGGCTTCCAGGCCGTCGGGCAGCACGTAACGACGAGCGCCCCCGAATCGCGCACAGCCTGAGCCCGGGCGGCGGAGACCGCCTCCACGGCCTGGTCCTCGTTCCAGTCGCCCCGAGCCCGCATCCGAACCACGCCGCTCCCCGCGTGAGCCTGCACGGCCCACCGCTCGGGATCGAGCGCCGCCATGAATCCGGCGACCCGCGACGGTCGCAGGTTCGCCGTGCAGGCGAGCAAGGCAGGACCCGCCTGGAAGTCGGTGAGGGCCGACCAGAGGGGGGGCGTCTCATCGTTCCGAAGGACGTCGACTCCGCTGGTCTTGCCGGACAGGAAGTGCTCGACCTGCCAATCGACCGAGGCGGCGTCGTCCTCGATTCCGAGCACGAAGGTCCAGGAGCCCCCCTTCAAGCCCAGGGCGTCGCCGATGATCGCCGCGGCCGAGGGATTCAGGAATTCGACGGCGACCGGACGAGTTGAGGAGGCGTCGAGCGAGGCGAGGTTGGCGTCGAGCGTCGTCGGCTCGTCGACCGGCAGCCAGATCAGGGCCGACCCGCCCGGTTTGGGCCGAACTTTTAGAGTCGCCTGAGTAATCACGCCGAGTGTACCGAGTGAGCCGGTCAGCAGCTTGGGGAAGTCGTAGCCCGCGACGTTCTTGACGACCCGACCGCCCCCCTTGACCTCCACGCCCTTCGAGGTGACGAACGAGACGCCGATGATCGAGTCGCGCGGCCTTCCCTGCCCGTATCGTCGGGGTCCGAAAACCCCCGTCGCCAGCGCCCCGCCGATCGTCGCCCGGTCGGCCGTTGGGACGTCGAAGAGGAGTCGCTGGTGATGTTCGGCGAGCACCGATTGGAGCGAGGCGACGTTGAGACCGCCCTGGACGGTGATCGTCATATCGGCGTGGGGGTAGTCGACGACCTGCTTGAGAGCCGTCAGATCAACCGCAACGCCAGGACGCGCAGGAGTTCCGCCGTAGTCGAGAGCCGTTCGGCCGCCCTGCGGGTAGACGGCCCCTCCCGCCTCAGCCTCGGAACGGACGACCTCGCAGAGGTCTTCGACGCTGTGAGGCTGATGAACGGCGAGGGCGCGGCGGCCGTCGCCCAGGGGCGGCAGGTCGGGAGAATCCGGCCAGGTCGATCGAGTCACTCCCCTTCCCCCCGCTCTTGCCCGGACGGAGCGGCTTCAGCTCCGGAGAGGATGCGCTCCACCTTGTCCTGGACTGCGCGGATCGCTGCCACGGTGGCGTCGTCGAACGCGCCGGGCCAGGCCTCGGTGAGCAGCACCTGAGACTCGAGCGCCAGCCGGTAGAGGGCGTAGGCCAGGCGACGATCGAGGCCCGCCGAGCCGCGGTTCTCCTCTTCCAGAATGCGCAGAGCGGCCAGCAATTCGGCCGTGGAGGCTGGGGGAACCTGTTCGCCGCGGCGCAGGTGGGCGAGGAACCCGTCGAGGTCTCCTCCGCCTTCGCCGACGTGTTTCCAAACGATGTCCATGGCGCGTCCGTCGGGGATTTCCGGTTCGTAGCTGCCAGCCACCTCGGGCTCGGAACGGGGGCCGATTTCCAGGCGAACCGTTTGAGGGGCTTCGGCCGGCGGGGTGGGCTCGCTCAGCAAGGCGTCGTCCGTTTCGATCGCCGGGATGTGGACCAGGGGAACGGTGAGCGCCGGAAGATTCTCCGCGTCGGCATCGTCGGGTCGTGACGATGACGCCGGCCGGCCGTCCTCGCGCCGCCTGTTCCACTCGGCCAGATAGTTCGGATCGTCGGCGATCTCATCCAGGCCCGAGAGCGGCGAGCCGCGCTTCTCTTCGACCTCTGTCACCTGCCGGCGCGTTCGCTCTTCTTCGAGAGCCTGGACCAGCAGCCGGGAACAGTATTCCTGAATCGTGGGGATCTGTTCGAGGCCGGCCAGCAGTTCAGCCAGGTCGAGGTAGCTGCCGGGAAGATAAAGCGTGAGCCGCTGGATCTCTTCCTCGAAGCCGGGGAGTTTGTGCTCGCGCGAGCCCGATCGAAAAACGGGGGGGAGCCGCCTCCAGCGCGAGAATCGATTCTTATCCCCCACGTCCGTCGTCCCTCCCCGGGGCGGCCTCTCACTGACCTTGTCGACGCAGTGAAGGTTGCGACCCATGAACATCATACGCGCTGCCGAGCCGACCGCGAAAGCCATGCGTTACGCGGGAGCGCGACGTCCCGGCGAACTGCGCTCGATGCAGTGGCCGCCGGTCGGAATCTTCTTGTGAGGGCTGCAACGATTCTCCCGATTCAGGGCGTCGTGCACCGAGGCCATCGCTTCGAGGTCGTCGGCGGAAAACAGCTTCGGCATCATCGCGAGCTTCTCCACGCCGATGCCATGCTCGCCCGTGACGCTCCCTCCCAACCGGATGCACTCGTCGAGGATTTCATGGCTGGCCTGAAGGGCGCGACGAACCTGGTCGGGATCCTGCTCGTCAAACAGAATGATCGGATGGAGGTTGCCGTCGCCGGCGTGGAAGACGTTGGCGATCCGGATATTGGTACGCTCGGAAACGCCCTCCATGAATCGGAGGATATGCGGCAAGGCGGTGCGCGGGACCACGCCGTCCTGGGTGCAGAACGTGGGGCTGACCCGGCCGATCGCGCCGAAGGCCATTTTGCGACTCTTCCAGATCGCCTTGTACTCGGGCTCTTCGCGAGTCCGCCAGGCGATGGCCTTCTCGACCTTCCCGTGGTGGGCCTGGACGATCTCGGAAACGGCCTGGGCCTCGTGATCGAGCCCGGCGTCGACGCCGTCGATTTCGATGATGAGGACCGCCCCGGCGTCGACGGGGAAGCCGAACTTGAAAGCGGCCTCGACCGCCCGGATCATCAGGTTGTCGATCATCTCAAGCGCCGCGGGGACGATGCCAGCGGCCACGATTCCGCTCACGGCTTCCACCGAGTGTTCGACCGTATCGAAGACCGCCAGGAGCGTCCGGCCCGCCTCGGGGTCGCGGCACAGATTGACGATCACCTTGGTGACGATCCCGAAGGTCCCCTCGCTGCCGACGAACAGGCCGGTGAGATCGAAGCCCGGCTGGTCCTCGACCACGCCGCCGAGCTGGACGATCTCGCCTTCCGGCGTGACGTACTCCACCCCCCGGATGTGGTTGACGGTCACACCGTACTTGAGGGTGTGCGGACCTCCCGCGTTGGTCGCGACGTTCCCGCCGATTGTGCAGGCTGTCTGGCTCGACGGATCGGGGGCGAAATGCAGTCCGGTGCCGGCAAGCGCTCGACTCAGCCAGACGTTCACAACGCCGGCCTCAACGATGGCGTAACGGTCGCGCGTGTCGATCTCCAGCACGCGCTTCATTTTCGTCAGACTGATCATCACGCCGCCGCCGACCGGGAGCGTCCCTCCCGCCAGGCTCGTCCCGGCCCCTCGCGGCACGAACGGGACGTCGTGGCGGTTGCACAGCTTGACGATTTCGGCCACCTGTTCGGCCGAATTCGGAAACACGACCACGTCTGGAACGGCCTTCTCCACAACGTAGCCGTCGCACTCGTAGACCACCAATTCATCGCGACGATGTAGAACGCCTTCATCGCCCAGCAAGGAGCTCAACTCGGCGACGAGAGTGGTCGAGGCGAGCGAAGTGGAAGGAGCAGCAGTCGTGGCCATATCGCAGCGATCCCAGGCGGAGGGTCGTGGAGAATGTCTCGGCCGATTCTATCGGTCACGGTCAAAGCCTGCCATCGGGCTCATGATGAGAGCTCCGACAGATCAAGCGACCTGGGTGTAACTTCTACATGGAGCGGCGACCGCTTGGGTTGCACACGGCGGAGGAGAAAGGGGACTGGCTCCCGGCGCGAGCGCCTCGGCCCTTGGTATCGACCTGGCGGCCGGGTGCCTGTCCCCTTTCTCCGGAGCCAAGGGGGACAGGCACCTCCGCTGCGCTGCGGAGCCAGTCCCCGTTGACCCCTCCGGTCTGTGTGCAACCCGAGCGGTCAGCGCTCTGGAGCGAATCGCGGCGGGCGTGCTCTTTGACATCGCGGTTGGATTGCAGAGGACCTCGCGAGTGGACCGAGGCCGGCGACACATCGCGCGCGAGTCCCCTGATGGGAAAGTGATGGGAAAGGCGTCCCGGTGCGGCGGACTTCGCTTCTGACTCTCCTCACGGATCACCCCTGAAGGTGATCGGCAGGCATCGGCGACGTGGACCGAGGAGTATCGACTTTCGGATCAAACGAAGCCACCGGGGAAACAGAACGTAAAGGGTTTCGGAGATGGATCTTCGGGGTTCATCCCGATCTCGGAAACGCGCGCGAACGAAGCCAACGGCCGAAGCCGTTGCAGAGGGGATCACTGGTATTCCCGGGTGAGGGGGATTCCGTCTTCCTGGCATTGGCCTTCGACGACGAGAATCGGTGAAACGCGCGAACGAAGCCACGGGAATCCTGAACGCAAGGGCTTTGACGACATCGGGTTGACATCTGAAATGGTGGAGGATCCTTGAATCGAACGAACCCGAGATCGATGCCACTCCCCCCGCGACGGAGCATCTGAAGGGAGGGCTGAGTCGACTTGCCCTCTCAGGGAGGATCGAGTAGGTTCCGCGCTCATTCATTCGCGAGGCGGGCAGGGAGGAAGCCGGCATGGAAGCCAGCATCCGAGAGCGTACGTTCGAAATCACCAAGGGCGAGGCCGACGCGAACTCCGAAGAGCCGCTCCCCCAGGCGCTCCAGGGACTTCGGATCGCCCTGGTCCATGACTGGCTCACCGGCATGCGGGGCGGCGAGAAGTGTCTGGAGGTGCTCTGCCGCGCCTTTCCGGACGCTCGCCTTTTCACCTTGATCCATCGCCGAGGAGCGACAAGCCCGGCGATCGAGTCCATGGCGATTCGGACGTCGCCGCTTCAGAAGGCTCCAGGCGTCTTTCGCTACTACCGGCACATGCTCCCCCTGATGCCCGCGGCGGCCTCGACGTGGCGGATCAAGAACGTCGACCTGGTCGTCAGTCTTAGCCATTGCGTCGCCAAGGCGGTCCGGGTGCCGGCCGGAACGCCCCACGTCTGCTACTGCTTCACGCCGATGCGTTACGCCTGGGAGGGTCGCGACGCTTATCTGGAGGGTTGGTCGGATCGTCCCATCCGCCGCGCGGTGGCCCGGACGATGCTGAACCGCCTCCGCGAGTGGGACCGATCGACGGCCGTCCGCGTCAGTCAGTTCGTGGCGATCTCAGAGACCATCCGACGTCGGATCGCGGCTTGCTATCTCCGCGAGAGCACGATCGTTCAGCCTCCCGTCGACGCCGATTACTATCATCCCGAATCGGGAACGGATCGCGAGGATTTCTATCTGATCGTCTCCGCGCTTGTCCCTTACAAGCGAGTCGACCAGGCGATCGCGGCCTGCCAACGGTCTGGCAAGCGGCTGATCGTGATCGGCGCAGGGCCTGACCGCAGCCGATTGGAAGCCGCGGCCGGACCGACCACGACGTTTCTGGGCTGGCAGTCGGATGAGGTCATCCGCGACCACTATCGACGCTGCCGCGCCCTGCTCTTCCCCGGCGAGGAAGACTTCGGGATCGTGCCCGTCGAGGCTTTAGGATGTGGGGCGCCGGTCATCGCCCTTCGACGGGGAGGGGCTTCGGAAACCGTCCCTGATTCATGCGGTCGGCTTTACGACGCCCCCACGGTCGACGCCCTGGCGGCGGCCGTCGAAGGCTGGGAGGCTGATGGTCGACCGCACGACCCAGCCGAGGCCCGAGCCCGCGCCGAGTCGTTCGCACTCCCGGTGTTTCGACGCCGGTTGCTCGGCGTCCTGGCGGACTCTGTGACGACTCGGGAACGCCACGCGGGCGTGCCGAGACCTCACATCGCCGCGCCGGGCGTCGCGGAACGACGCCGGCGCGACGGTTGAGGAAGGGTCAGGGCTTCGTCGTCGGCTGAGCCGGCGAGGCGACCCGCGGGACCGACTCGAACAGCGCGATCAGGTCGGCGATGTCCTGATAGCTGAGCGGGTCGAGCAACCCCTCGGGCATGACCGAGATCGTCGAGGGCTTCTGCTCCTCGATCTCGTTCTTGGGGATCGAGATCTTCGAGCCGTCCGGGACGAGCAGGACCATCGTGGGGCCATCGGCCACGACGGGCATGCCGCTGAGGATACGGCCGTCGGAGAGTGCGACGGTGATCGGCTTGTACTGGTCGGAGATCACCTTCGAGGGCGTGACGATCGAGTCCAGGATGTCAGCCGGTTGGAACCGGCTGTTGACCGTCGAGAGGTCGGGGCCGAGGCCCTGGCCCTTCTCGCCGAACTTGTGGCAGTCCAGGCAGCGGATACGCTCCATGACAAGCGTTCCGCGCTTCGGCGAAGCGTTCTTCATGACGTCCGCCTGAAGGACGTTGCGGACGAGGTCGGCGAGGTCGCGCGACTTCGCCGCGGCGGCCATCGTCTCGGTCGTCGCCGGGCCGTTCGGGTGCTTGGCCTTGTAGGCCCGATCCCAGAAGGCGAGTTCCTTCTCGTAGTCTCCGGCGTCCGGGGTTCCGGGCTTCCCTAGCCACTTGTTCGCGATCTGCCGAATCGGCCCGCGCAACCCCGGCTCGGCTCGGCGGGCCAGACGGATCAGCGAGGCGGGAGCCTCGGCGCCATCGGGCGTCCCGTCGATGCGCTGAAGGGCTCGCAACAGCAGCCGCAGCGTGTTCTCGTCCCGGGAGTCGAGAGCCGCGGCCAGCGTCGGCAGGTCCTCCTTCGAGGGCCGTTCGGCCATGGCCCGGATGAGCCGTTCCCGACTTCCCGGGTCGGCCGCCATCAACGACCGGATGGCGACCCTCGCCGACTCACTGGAGCTTCGGCCGAGCCGCTCCAGGATCGTCCCCTTCAGGTCGTCGGCCTGAGGGCCCTTCGCCTTGGCCTGAACGAGCCTTTCATAGAGGCCGGTCAGCGTCGCCACGCCGGCGGCGTCCTTCTCCACGTCCATCTCACGGACGAGGACGCGGGTCGGGAAGGGATGGGCCTCACCCTGGGCGAGCAGTTCCGCCCGCTCCTCGGGGGTCACGACGGGGAGCCAGTCTCGGAGCATCATGTCGAGGAAGCCGAGATAGCTGTAGCCGCCGTCCCACGTGCAAGCGCGGTCGAACCACTTCCAGAATTGCTTCTTGGAGGCCGAATCCCAGCCCGACTTGATCGTCCGCAGGCAGTACGTGTCGTGGATCTGCGAGACGGTGTCGGCCACGGCTTCCTGATGGGCCAGGATCGCCGGGACGGCCTTCGGTTCGTCAAGGAAGGCAAGGAGCTTGGCGACCTCGCGATTGACCGGCGTGTCCACCTTCTCGGAGAACATCGCCAGCAGCCGGGGACGGAACTCCCTGGAAGCCGAAACCTCCGCCTTGCTCGGCCCGAGCAGATAGGTGAGCTGAATCAGCCGGAGCAGATCGAGCCGCAGGTCGGAATCGAGGTTCTGCTGAAGCAGGCTCAACTGGCGAGCGAACAGATCGCTCTGAGCCGCCTGGTCGAATTTCGTCCCACGGACAAGGGCGAGCATCGCTTCGAGTTGCGAGCGAGTTCCGTCGACGGCCAGCAGGGCGTCGCGGTACTTCGCGGGATCCGCATGCTCGATCGCGGTCCGAGCAGCAGACCGCAGGAATCGATCCGAACCGCCGAGGAGCGGCATCAGCGCGGCGGCGGGGATCGTCTCGCCCGGCTGCTGCATCAGCGACTCGCAGGCGTGCCGCTGCACGAACGGATCCTTGTCGCCGAGGGCTTTCGTCAAGGCCTGTCGCGAGGCGTCGGTGGCGTGGTAGCCCAGCAGCGAGACGGCCCGTCCGCGAACAGTGGCGTCAGCGTCGGTGGACAGGGCGATCAACAGCGATTCCGAGGGGGCCGGTCCGTGCTGCTCCATCAGGTCGAGGGCCCGAGCTCGGTGAGCGGAACTCGTTCGACCGGAGGCGTCGCGAGCCGCGGCCTCGAGTCGGGTCTTCCATTCACCCTCATGGGCGGCTTTGAGCTTAGCGACCTGCTTGCTGGAATAGCTCGATAGAGGGGAGTCGATCTCCAGGGCAGCGGCGAGGAAATCGGACGGGGTCGACTTCGGGCTCGCCGCGCGGGTCGACTTGAGACGGAAGAGGCCCCCCTGTGTGCCGCGACCGCCCGTGGTGAAGTAGACGCAGCCGTCGGGGCCCGTCTCGATGTCGGTGCAGTTGAGCGGCTGGCCGCTGACCATCTCCTGGGCCTTGCCGCTGTAGGACGCGCCGTCCTTGGTCAGAGCGATGGCCAGAATTCGGCCCTGAGACCAGTCGCAGATGAAGAACTGGTCGCGATATTCCGCCGGGAACTGGCTCCCCTGATAGAAGGTGACGCCGGTGGGGCTGCCGCGACCCAGGTCGATCGTCGCGGGGAGGCTGTCGAAGTAGTAGGCCGGCCAGTCGGCCGAGCCGTTCCGCCAGCCGAGTTCGCCGCCGATCGGGCAGTGGTTCACGCGGACGGGGCGATACCAGGGAACGCCGACGTCCCACTCCATGTCGCTGTCGAAGGTGAAGAGTTCGCCCTGGCTGTTGAAGGCGAAGTCGTACTGGTTGCGGAAGCCGCCGACGACGCGCTTCCAGCTCTTGCCCATGTCGTCGCTGCGATAGATCTCGCCGCCCGGCGCGAGGATCCCGGCTGCGTGGCCCCGCGAGTCGTTCATGTGGGGGAGCAGCTCGCCCTCGTAGGCGATGTTGAGCGGGCTGGCTGGATCGATCGGCGGTTTCAGATGCGAGTGATTGCCGCTGTTGTAGTAGAGCCGGCCGTCCGGGCCGATCATCACGGCGTGGGGGCCGTGTTCGCCCATGCCGCCGTTCACGCCTCGGATCAGCTCGGCCTTCTCGAAAACGCCGTCCTTGTCCGCGTCGGTGAGGCGATGCAGACCGGGCTCGTTAGGGCCCTGGCCCACGGCGTAGAGCGCATCGCCCGCGAAGTGGAGGCCCTGGCAGTTGGTGACGGCCGTTTCGATCACCACCGCCTTCTCAAAGACGCCGTCGTGATCCTCGTCGACGAGTCGGGCGATGGGACCACGCTCAACCGAGACGCAAGGCGCGCCGTCGGGGTCGAACGTGAAGGCGATCACGGAGCCCGTCACCTTCGGACTGGCCGCCGTCTCAACCTTGAATCCTTCGGGGGTACGGAATCGATCCGCAGCGTCGCCGAGGCCGAGCGCGAGTCGTCCCCAGGGTTCGACGCCGAACTCGCCGAGATCCACGGGGGCAGGCCAGCGGGAGTCGTCGAAGTCGAGTCCCTTCCAGGAGTCGTTGGGAGGAACGTCGGGGACGGCTCTCCAAGTCTGGTTGGTGTGGACGGGCGCTCCTTGCCCCAGCGGCAAAGCCCCGCCGGAGACGAGAAAGCCAGCGCGACCAGGCGCTTCGTTGGAAGCCCAGGCGGCCAGGACGTGTCGCCCCGCGCCGATCTGAACGTCGACCTTCTCAGGGTTCCGCCAGTCCTCTCCACCCGCGACCTTGCGGCCGTCCAGGAACAGCTCGAAAGCGTTGTCGGCGGCGGCGAAGAGCGAGAGACGCGACGGCTCCTTGACGACGAAGTTCTTGCGGAAATAGCAGCGTTCCGCGGGAATGCCGTGGGGATCGGCAAGCCCCGATCTCCAGATCCAGTGCGGCGCAGCGGCTTCCTGGCCTCGCACCGCCACCGCGGCGCTCGCGCCCAACAAACACGCGGCCGAGAGCATGAACGCCCATGCGCCTCGCCCCCGGTGTAAACGTTCGTCCCACACCATGCGTCTCTCCAACTCGGGGACTGTGTCGAACCGATTCGACCGGGCGCACGACAAGCCCGGACCGCTCGTCAGGCCTTGGGTTTCCGCGAGGCCTTCTCTTCGAGGCCGCTGACGCCGAATCGACGGTGAAGTTCAGCCTCAACGTCGGACCAGTCGAGATCGCGATAGCCGAGCATCACCGCGGCATGGAACACGAGGTCGGCGACTTCCTTGACGAGGTGTTCGCGACCGGCGTCGCCGGGCTCGTCGCCCGCTTCGACGACCTCAGCGGCCTCTTCGATGATCTTGGCGCCAATCGCCGCAACGCCGCCGTTCATCAGCTTCGCCACGTAGGACGGTTTGGTGGACGTCTGAGCCTTACGCTCTTCGATCACCTTCATCAACGAGGCCATCACCGATGCTTCCGCCATGTTCAACCTTCCTGCATCACCCCCGTGAGAACGAGGGCTCAGTGCGATCCCGACCGCCTGCGAGACAGGATAACAGGGAGGACGACGATTCCCACAAACTTTCTGGGTTTCGATTGCGACACGCTCGTAAAGACTTACGTCGTGGCGAAACGCCTCGGCGACCAGAGGTTTGGATGCGCCGGCGCGTCATCGTAGACTGTGGGGAAACCGCTCGCGGCTCGCCGGAGAAACCCGCGAGACACGCGCGAAGGGAGGCCAAGCATGCACGACGAGGATCAGATACCGATCTGGCTGTTCATCGGTGGAATCCTGACGATCTACGGCCTCCTGATTCTGGGCGCAGGGCTCTATGCCTTGATCTCGCCTCCGCCCGCGGACGCCCGAGTCGCCCTGTTCGACCTTCATGCCGACGTTTGGTGGGGACTTCTGATGTCGGGAGTCGGGCTAGCCTACGTCGTTCGCTATCGGCCTCGAAAGCAGCACGCGACCAGAATGATGGATTGATGACGAGGTTGCCCGACCCAAGGTCGAATTGACACCAGGGTGGCTTGCACCTACGATGCCGGCCTTCAGGGCCCTTGGAAACAGGCGCCGACTGCGATCCTCGTGATTTTTTTGGCGCGCGGATGCGCGAGTCATCAGGAGATTACGAGTTACGAGAAGCCTCCGATCCGGATGCACCGTCAGCATCACGTGACTCATGAGCAATTATCGATCCGGAGCCTAGACTAGCTAAGGTGGAGAAGACGCGAAGACCGATAGAACGTGGAGTTGTGAGTGCGAGCTGATGGAGCTCACAAGGAAGCGAGCTTAGCTCGAGCCCTCAAGGAAGTGCCTTCTCGAATGGCGAGCCCGACACTCAGCAAGCCAAGACCGCGACCGTCGACGCCCCTGAAAACGGCTCGGCGGGGACGCTCGAACGAGACCGCGGACGCGTCATGTCCACGCGCCCGGGGACGTCGGATCGCTTCTAATGTCGCCTACCTGAGTCTTGCCGAGCTTTTCTGTCGGGCCTCGTCGGTTTTCGTGACGCTGGCCTTGATGAAAAGGTTGGGCGGCAGCGGTTACGGACGGGTCGAATTCGCCTTCAGCATCGTCTTCTGGCTCGTGCTCCTCGTTCGAGACAGCAGCGACGTCATGGTGGCGAGGGAGCTTTCTCGCCATCCCCGCCTCATCAAGCCGCTCGTCGACCACGTCCTGGCGTTCAAGTCGCTCCTGGCTCTGACGCTCTTCTCCGCCCTGTGGCTCGGCGGCTGGCTGACGCTGAAGGATCCCGCCGACGTCTCCATCCTGACGCTCTACGGGCTGCTCCTCTTCACCACCGCAATCGGGCTCGACTTCGTCTATCGAGGGACGGAGCGGATGGGGTTGCTGGCGGTTTCGCTGTGTCTTCGGACGATGTTCTACGGGGCGGGCGTGCTGGCGTTCGTCGGTGACGCGACGCGGATCACGTGGGTGCCGATGTTTCTTGCAGTCGGCGAGGCTGGCGGCATCGGGCTGATCTGGTTGAGCTACCTGCGTCGATATCGCATGCCTCGCCCGCGATTCAGCCTGCGATTCATCACGATTCTCCTCCATCGCGGCAAAACCGTCTGTGCGATCCAGCTCTCCCAGGCGCTCATCATCGCCGCGGACGTGCTGGTCGTTGGGATGACGAGCGACTGGGGAGACGTCGGGCGTTATGGGGCCCAGTACCGAATCGTCACGGTGTTCCTGACGTTCGGCCTGATCGTTCAGCACGCGACGTTCCCGACGCTCTCGCGCCTCTGGCGACACCACCCGGACGCCGGACGCGTGGCTCTCGACTCACTCGTCGAGGCCCTGCTGACGTTCATGATCCCGCTGGCCGTGGGCGTCACGATCCTCGCGGAGCCGCTCGTCGGCCTGCTGGGCTCATCCGACTATGATGGTGCGGGGTTGCTGCTGGCCGTCGGCATCTGGCGGGCGCCGCTGCTGACAATCGCGTTCTGCTATCAGACGACTCTCATCGCCCTGAACCGTGAGAGTGTGGGGGTCGGTTCGCTGGTTGCGGCGGCGATTGGGATCGGGCCGCTGGTCTACCTCATGAGAAGCCAGTTTGGGCTCGTCGGAGCGACGGCGGCCGTGCTGCTGATCGGCCTGACTCTCGTGATCGCGGGCTATCAGAGCCTCGCTCGCGAGGGCAGACAGCCAGCCTGGCATCACCACCTGGGGAGACCGCTGCTGGCCTCCGCTGCGATGGTTCCCGTCTCGCTGTCGCTGGTCCGCTGGAACGTCGGTGCGGCGGTTGTCGGCGGAGCACTCACGTATCTAATCATGCTCGTCGCCACCGGCGGCCTGGCGCGGACCCGAAGCTGGCGAGCCGCGTTTCATCCCCATGACGCCGTAGTGACAACGGTTTCGGCCGACGACCCTCCCCTCTGATCCGACGACTGGGCTCGCGCGACAGGAGGTCGCCCTTGAAATTCTGCATGATTACCACCTTCTTCGGGCCCCACAGTTTCGGCGGGGACGCCGCTTACGTCGATCGGCTCTGCCAGGCTCTTTGCCGTCGCGGTCACGCAGTCCACGTCTTCTACTGCGTCGACGCCTTCAACGCCGTCCGCGGCGAGCATCCGCTCCGCGCGTACACTCCGACTCCCGGCCTTCACCTGCACCCGCTCGAGAGCGGCTACGGCACGCTCTCACCGCTCGCGACGCAGGCGACCGGACGGCCGTTCTTCAAGTCTTCGGCGCTCCGGGAAGTGCTCGACGCCGACGACCTCGACGTCATCCACTTCCACAACATTTCGCTTGTCGGCGGCCCCGGCGTTCTCGGCCTCGGAGCCAACAAGTCGGCCGTGCGGATCATGACAGCGCATGAGCACTGGCTGATCTGCCCGATGCACCTGCTCTGGAAGTACGACCGCAAGGCCTGCGACTCTGCTTCCTGCCTGAGATGCTCGATCGCCGGCAAGCGGCCTCCCCAGGCCTGGCGCTACACGGGGGCGATCCCTCGGGCGATGAGCAACCTCGACGCCCTGCTCTTTCCAAGCGCTCACGCGCTCCAGGAACACCGAAGCCGCGGCGCCGATCGTTGGGCGCCGCTCGTCCACCTCCCCTACTTTCTCCCCGATGACTGGTCCGGTGGGATCGAGGACGAGGAGCCGTCGCCGACGGAGCGGCCTTACCTCGCCGCTGCCGGCCGGCTCGTCGCGATGAAGGGCTTTCAGCGACTCATCCCGTTGATGAAGCATCTCCCCGAGGCCGACCTTCGGATCGCCGGCACGGGCCCTTTTGAGGCCAAGCTCAAGAAGCTGGCCGAGGGGCTGCCCAACGTTCGGTTCGAAGGGCTCCTCGGCGGCCGCGGGCTCGCGAGTCTCTTTCGAGGAGCACGGGCCGTCGTGGTGCCGTCGCTGTTCCCGGAGACGTTCGGATACGTCGTTCTGGAGGCCTTCGCGACCGCCACGCCCGTGATCGTACACGAAGGCGGCGGGGCCATCCGTGAGACCGGCGTGGAAAGCGGCGGCGGACTCGGATATCGCACCGACTCCGAGCTCCTCACCGCGATGCGCAGGATGGTCCATGACGAGGACCTCCGAGCGGAAACGGCCTCGCGCGGCTTCTCACAGCGGATCGGTCCTTGGTCGGAGACCGAGCACGTTCACCGCTACTTCGAGCTGATCGCCGAGCTGCGGGAAAGCCGCCGCGCCGGGGTTCGGACTCGAACGGATGGGGCTCACAGCCACGTCGCGGTGGGCGATCTCAAGCGTAGCGTCTCCAGCCGATTCGAGAGCGCCGATCAAGAGGCACTCTAAGGTTGCAGGCGGGAGGCGGCCCGGCGACGGGCGGTTCGCGCCGCCCTGCACTCCCGTTCGCGGCCGGGCCCGTCGATAGCCAGGTCGTCAGCGCTGAGTTGAATCCCGGCGGGAGCGAGCGAGCATTTGTTCCAGGGGATCGGGCGTCCCTTCGGCGTTCTTGCGGAACAGCCTTGCCGTGGGATCTTGCGCCCATCGATCAGCCGCGAGCCGAGGGAGCATGCGGTTGTAGAGCAGGGTCACCGATGATTTCGGGCGAGAGCCTCGATGACGCTCGATCTCTTTGACGGCCTCGGCGAGCGGCCATCCCATGCTGGCGAACCGATACATACCGACCCAGGCCGGTGATCGGTCCATACTGGCGTGGCAATGCACCAGGACGGGCCAGTTGGCGGGATCGTCGGCCAGCGCCAGGGTCCTGGGAATGCTGTCGATGCCCGTCGGATCCTCGGGAGGCTGCGTATAACAGGCGATCCCGTTCTCGCGGGCGAACGCCTGTTCGTCGGGCCAATGCGGGCTGCCCTGACTGGTGAACTCAGGGAAGAGGTTGATGATCGTCTTGAACTGGTAACGGGGCTGGGCCAGCTTCAACCCAGCGTAGGTCGGCATCGCGCTAAGGTAGAGTCGACCCGGGATGATCTCCTTGAGCCTACCGATGGGACGCTGATACCAGAAGAGCCCCCGCCCCAGCACGTCCAGTCCGAGCGAAACGGCGATCAGCGCGACCGCGACGAACGCGCCTCGGCGTCTCACCGGGGCCTCGGGTGCGAGTCGCAGCATCGCCAGCGCCCAGGCGAGCACTCCCCACACGTAAACCCATCTGGGCCAGTACCCGAAGGGCTCACGATCGATCCAGGGCGTCTGACGGAGCACGATCAGCACCGCAGCGACGGCCATCAGAGCGAGGACGTTACGGCTCTTCGCCAGGGCGATGAGAGAACGAAATTCCCAGGGGCGCGCGGCCAGACCCACGATCACGACCAAAGCAAGCGCGGAGAGCCCCAACGTTACGCGCTGAATTGAAGGCGCTCTGTCGTCGAAGATCGTCCGCCAGCCCAATCCATACCAGCCGTCGAGCAACGGGCCTGGAGTTGAGGCGTGCCAGAATGCCGTCAGAGAGAGAGCCAGCGCCGCATATCGTAGGCGGTTGCGAGGATCGCGAGCACACCCCCAGGCCGACAGCACCAGGGCTGCGGAGGAGATGTAAACGGCCACGCAATCGATCGTGTCGCCAGCCTCAGCGAGTCGATACGCCGCCGGCGGGTATGTGTTGTAGGTCTGTCGTTCGACCCGTGGGAATTCCGGATCCACGTCGTGCTCATAGACGAGAATGGACCAAACCGCCGGGAGAGTGGCCAGAAGCAGGAAGATCCAGGGCCACATGCCCCGCCGGTCGGAATGCTCGATTGGCTCGGTCAAGGGTCGACGCCCCTTCCATGGGTCCCGCCGCCGGCCGAGCAGAAGTGCGCGGAGCGGACGAGCGGCATCGCCCGATGATCGCGATCATGAGAATTTCGTCAAGCCGCTCGTCGTTCAGAAGCCGTCGTATCGCGCAGAGCATGTTCGGCGAATTGTTCGGATTCGACGCGTCCCCGTCCGGTTCGCACCCCCAGTCGAACGAGCAAGCGCCGACGCAACTCGCGAACGGGTCGAGCGATGAATCGGTGGGCCTTGATCCACCAGGGTCTGCGAGCGGCGATCAACGTCTCGCCGAAGCCGCACTGATCCGGGCGGCAGCGAGCCCAGTGCTTGTTGAGGTGGTAGACGTCGCTTCCCATCAGAATGGAGAAGATCGGCTTGAGCGGCAGCCATCGCGGCCAGTCGACGCTGATCTGGAAGTCGAAGAGGCAGGGGCGGCCCTGAGCGTCCACCAGGACGTTTTCGCGCTTGTGGAGATCAACGTAGACGATCCGTCGATCGTGCATGGTCTGCAGGAGAGAGCGAAGCGTTGGGAAGAAGTCGTCTCCCACGGTTTCACGATCTCCGAGAGGGTGTCCCTCGAAGTACTCTCGCGCGACGCCGTTCCGCTGCAAAACGCCGTTCTGAACGACGGGTCCCGCCTGCGGCGGAATTCCAGGAATGCCCGCCAGCTTGCGCAGGATGCGCGACTCGCGACGAGCCGTTCCCAACCCCACCCAGAAGAGGGGCACGCCGAAGGCGGACGACTTGCGATGAAGCTTGACGACTCTCCGTTGACCGGCAGGCCCCTCGTAGAGGGCCGTCGCTGCCCAGGAGTCGTGCTTGAAAAGCTCGACGAGCCGATGGGGCTCGCCGCCGACCTCCAGCGTGTCGGGGGGAGCGTCGTTTCCGAGAGCCCGCAGCCAACGGGGTCTGGGACGACTCGGCTCGTTGCGATCAATCCGTCCGGGTTTCGTCCTTGACATGCCGGCTGGCTTCCTCATCGCATCTTTCATGCACGTCGAACCACGAACCACGCAAAGAGTTCTTCGGCTCGGAGGGAGGATTCCGTTAGCATCCCTGCTCGAAATCTCCCGATGATCGCTTTCATCGCTCAAATCCGAGTTTTCAGCAAGAGCGACAATCAAGAGTCGGGCCGCGCGCATAAAAACCGCCGGGGACATTCCCGGCGGCTGGAGATCTCGATCTGGTTGATACGGTGTCCAGCGATCAAGGAGTCGCCGGCTTCTCGGCTGGGGCGACGACGGGAGGATTCTCGCCGGTCGTCTTCACCGTATCCTTGTGTTCGATCTCCGTGGTCCCACCAGGACCTTTGATCTCTTCGTGCTGGGTCACGGAAGAGGTTTCGCCACAGCCGACTGCAAACAACGAGGCCGTCAGCAGGCCGGCGGAAGCGAGGTAAGTGAGCGACTTCTTCATGGGATTCTTCCTCGTGCTTGGACTTATTGAAAGGGACAGCAACCATCGACCTCGAAAGAAGGCGTTACGACGGCCGCTGATTGTCGTTAGGGTAGAAAGCAATCGACATGCCCATGTGCGTCGATCTACGGTGGAATTCCTTCGTTCCTCACGGCCTGAGATCGCCAGCGACGACGCTCGCCTGGTCGGTGAGGCAACGAATTGCACCTACGAAGGCGCCGTCGTTCCCCACCGCGCCGACCTTTGAATGGAATCGAGGGATGTGACGTATGGCGGAGGCGCAGTCAGGTGGCTTAGACTCGATGTTTCGAGACGACAGCGGGGGTCGGCTCGCGCGACGGTTGGGCCGATTCGCATGCGTCCCCCGGTCGCGAGGGCTCGGGGAACTATGACCGGCGAGAGCGATTCAGACCTCGACTCCGAAACGACGGATCACCCGCGCAGGGCCAAGTCGGACCGACTGCTGGCGATCCTGGAGCCTTATAACCGGGTGGTCGTCGTCTCCCACGTCAATCCGGATCCTGACTCCCTCGCGAGTATGCTGGCGATCCGGGAACTCGTTGAAAAGTGCCAGCCGGGGAAACCCGTCGTCCTCACCGTGGACGGAATGATCGCCCGGGCGGAGAACCGGGCCATGGTGGAGATGATCCCCATCCCCCTGGTGCCCGTCAAAACGGTCGCGCTGGATCGTGAGACGGCGGTCGTGATGGTAGACACTCAGCCTCACACCGGTCGGCGGTCGAGCGAGAGCGCGGTCCCGCAAGTGGTCATCGATCACCACGAAACCGGCGGGGATCTGGAAGGGGTGCTCTTCCATGACATCCGGACGCACATGGGGGCGTCCAGCACCATCGTGGCAGGCTACCTGCTCGAGCAGAAGGTAGTCGTCTCGCCGCAGTTGGCGACCGCCCTGCTCTATGGCATCGAGTCCGAGACGACCGGGTATCCTCGAGAAGCGTGCTCGCTCGACGACGGCGCTCTGGTCTGGCTCTTTCCAAGAGCCGATAAGGAACTGCTGGCGCGGATTCGGAACCCCAGGCTGCCGCAGAGCCACTTCGCGACGTTCCACCGAGCCCTTTCCAACGCATTCCTCTACCGCGATCTGATTTTCGCCTGGTGCGGGACGATCACCCAACCGGACATCGTCGCTGAGGTCGCCGACTTCTTTGTTCGCTTCGATCAGGTAAACTGGGTCCTCTCCGCCGGCCTGTTCGAGGACGGCTTGAAACTGTCGCTTCGCGCGACGGGTCTTGGCGGCGAGGCCGGCGAAGTGCTCCGGGAAGTACTCGAGGGAATGGGGAACGGCGGGGGCCACGACAAGCGAGCCGGAGGGCTCGTTCAGCTGGCCGACGCTTCACCCCGGGCTGTGGAGGGAGTACTTACCGAAATCCGCCGACGGCTGCTTGCCCGACTGGATATCGACGAACACCAGGGACGGAGATTGCTGGATGACGACAGCCGGATTCCCCCTCCCTGAATCATCATGAGTGAATGCGAGTTGCAACGAGCGCATCCACGATGTCGTTCACAATTCGTAGGCAATCGATCAATCCGGTGTTTATCCCCAGATAAGGGACGTTATATTTGGGGGGGCTGGTTGGACTACTCCGAAAGATATAGCGGATCGTCACATCGAAAGCACCGGCTTCTCACACCTCTGGCACGAAATAAACGCCTCTGGACTTGGAGCGGAATGGACCGAACCAATCGCCTCTTGCATCGTATGCTTGGATCGAGATAACGGTGATTTGAAGATGTGGCACTCGGAGGAGTAGGCATCCGATCGGCGACGGCTCAATCACAGTGCACAACGATCGAATGCTCTGATCCAAACTGACACGCAACTGATCGAGCGGCGTTGGAGTCGACTTCTGATGAAGGGTCGGAGTCGAACAGGTTTTACACTGATCGAGGTTCTGGTGGTGGTGTTCATCATCGCCGTCCTCCTCGCGCTTCTCCTGCCGGCTATTCAGTCGGCGAGGGCGGGCGCACGCCGTCTTCAGTGCACCAGTAATCTGAAACAGCTTGGACTCGCCATTCACAATTACGAACAGAGTTGGGGTGTTCTCCCTCCCCCGATCCTCCTGTTGGCGGCAGGCTCGAAAAACACCCCCGTCACCAAGGGGTGGAGCGCCCACTCACGGCTGCTCCCTTACATGGAAGCCGGGGCCCTCTACAACACCCTGAACTACAACGCCAGTTATGAAGATGCTCCCAACACGACGACGGCCGGAGTGAACGTCACGATCTTCATGTGCCCTGGCGATTCCAACTGGGGTCATGTCGCCACGTCGGGGCTGTCTGCGTTCTCAATGTTTCCGAGCGCAGCGCCATCCAACTACGCGGCCTGCACGGGCGACTGGTATGTCTGGGGAGGTCTGGGGATGAGCCCGAACCGGTCGGCGTTCACTCCCAACCAGAGTCGTCGTCTCTCGGAGTTTCAAGACGGTACGAGCAGCACGCTTCTGATGAGCGAAGTGTTGACTCAGCAGTTTCAGTTGACGGAGTGCGGCAGTGGGTTGGCTGCGCTGAGCCCGGCGGACGTGCCAGGAACCGACGTGCCAGCCCCCCAACGGGCGATCGTCAGGGGTGAGAGCACCTGCACGCCATGGGTGTTCGGTCATTCGTTCTGGGTGGCAGGGGGAGTCGACCAAACGGGTTTCACCACAGCGGAGCCGCCGAACTACAAGCTGACCTCGCAGCTGTCGCCAGGACAGGAACTCGACATGATCAGCACGCGAGAGTGGCTGGGAGGGCCGACCTATGGGGCGGTCGTCGCCCGAAGTCGGCATAACGGCGGAGTGAACTCACTGATGGGCGATGGCTCCGTGAGATTCATCAAGGAGACGATCAATTCCGGAGTGTGGCGGGCGATAGGGACGATCGGAAGCGGCGAGGTTGTCGACGCCTCTGGGTTCTGATCGAATCTCGTCGGGATGGTATAATTGAAGCGATGGTACCGCCGCACCAGCGAACGCCGGGGCGGCTTTGTCGTTTTCAGGCCGTGTCGGTCGAGGAACGTCGCTCGTGAAACCGCCGCTGGAAATCTATCTGCTCGGCGCGGTGGACTTCGCCGAGGTCCAGCAACTTCAACGACGGCTGGTCTATGAGCACGGTGAACGCGGCGGCGCAACTCTCTTGCTCTGTGAACACCCCCCCACGCTGAGTGTGGGACGCTCCGGCAGTCGCGCGCATGTCGCCGTCGACGACGGCGCTCTCGCTGCCATGGGGATTCGAACGCACTGGGTCAATCGAGGAGGGGGTTGCGTCCTTCATCTTCCGGGTCAACTCGTCGGTTACTTCATTTTTCCCCTCGACCCAATGGCTTCGCCGGCGATGGCGCACGTCCAACGACTCCAGCGAATTCTCCTCAACGTTCTTGAAGAGTTCGAGTTGAAGGGCGGCGTGCATCACGATCTCGGCGGCGTTTACCTGGGCTCGTCGCGGGTGGCGTCGATCGGGGTGGCGGTTAGTCGAGGGATCGCCTATCATGGATTTACGCTCAACGTCGGTCCGTTCCTCGACCTGTTCGACGCACTCGTCGAGCCCGGTCCCGGCGGTTTGCTCCTAAGGCAGACCTCGATGGAATCCCGCCGTCAGCGGCCCGCGCCGATGCCGAAGGTGAGGGAGGCGATCGCACGCCACGTTGAGTCGGTGTTTGAGCTGGATCGGCATCACGTTTATACGCATCATCCGCGATTAAGGCGGAAGGTCCTGACCCATGCTTACGCTCCCAGTCCTGGATGAACGTCCGGACGAACGGGAACCCTCCTCATGCGGCTCCTCCGCTCCTCAGGTCGTCGAGATCGGCCGGAAGCCGAGGCGACTTCCTGAGTGGCTCAAGCGACCGATCCCTTCCGGCGGAGGGATGTACTTCGCGCAGAAGTTGGTCTCGGAGCTGGGGCTGGAAACGATCTGCGAGTCAGGCAAGTGTCCGAACCGCTCCGAATGTTGGAGCCGACGGACCGCCACCTTCATGATCCTGGGCGAGACCTGCACCCGCCCTTGCGGCTTCTGCGCCGTGAAGCGAGGCCGGCCGGAGGCGGTGGCCGAGGATGAGCCGGAGCGCGTCGCCGAAGCCTGCGCCCGCATGGGCCTCCGCCACGTCGTCATCACGTCGGTCACGAGGGACGACCTGCCCGACGGCGGCGCCGATCACTTCCGCCGCTGCATCCTCGCCGTCCGCGAACGGACCGGCGCGACGATCGAGGTCCTCACGCCCGATTTCAACGGACGGGAAGACCAGGTCGCCATCGTGCTCGAGGCTCGGCCCGAGGTCTTCAACCACAACATGGAGACGGTCGCCCGCCTACAGCAGTACGTCCGTCGCAAGAGCCAGTACGAGGTGAGCCTTCGCGTCCTGGAGGTCGCCAAGAAGATCAGCCCGGAGACCCGCACCAAGAGCGGCTTGATGCTCGGTCTGGGCGAAACGACCGGCGAATTGATGGACACTCTGGCCGACCTTCGGTCGATCGACTGCAACCTGCTGACGCTCGGTCAGTACTTGCAGCCCTCGCCGAGGCACCTGCCTCCTGAGCGTTACCTGCCGCCGGCCGAGTTCGACGAACTCGGCCGTCTGGCTCGTCAGATGGGCTTCGACGAGGTCGCTAGCGGCCCCTTCGTTCGCTCCAGCTACCATGCCGATGAGATGGCCCGGGTCTGACCGCAAGCGAACCCGAACCCTAACATCGGCCTCTCTCCCTTGTCATCCCCTTCCGACGATCTCCCGAGGTGGATCGGTCATGCCAGCGACATTGTTTCAGAAAGTCTGGGACCGTCACGTCCTGTCCGTCACCAATGAGGCGACGCTCCTTTACATCGATCGCCACCTGGTTCACGAAGTGACCAGCCCTCAGGCTTTCGATGGGCTTCGCCTTGCCGGGCGGAAGGTCCGCAGGCCCGACCTCACCTTCGCCACCATCGATCACAACGTCCCGACCGAGAATCAGCTCGACATCCGCGACCCGCTCTCCAGGCGGCAGGTCGAGACCCTGCGCTCCAACTGCCAGGAGTTCGGGCTGAACTTCTACGATATTCACAGCGGTCGGCAGGGCATCGTGCACGTCATCGGCCCCGAGTTGGGAATCACCCTGCCGGGGACCACGATCGTCTGCGGCGACAGCCACACGAGCACCCACGGGGCGTTCGGCGCGCTGGCGTTCGGGATCGGCACGAGCGAAGTCGAGCACGTCATGGCGACTCAGACGCTCTGGCAGGGCAAGCGGCCTGCCGCGTTGGGCGTCGAAGTGACCGGCACGCTGGGCCCGGGTCTCGAACCCAAGGACATCATCCTGGCCGTCATTCGGGCCATCGGCACCGCCGGCGGCACGGGAACCGTCATCGAGTATTACGGGCCGGCCATCCGCGCCCTCTCGATGGAAGGCCGTTTGACGATCTGCAACATGTCGATCGAGGGCGGCGCCCGCGCGGGTCTGATCGCGCCGGACGATGTCACTTTCGAGTATTTCAGCAAGGTCGACCGCCCCTACGCACCCAAGGGGAAGGATCTTGAAGCCGCCATCGCCGACTGGCGGACGCTCGCGACCGATCCTGACGCGACCTTCGATTCCCACGTCTCGATCGACGCCTCGAAGCTCGTCCCCCAGGTGACCTGGGGCACGAACCCAGCGATGACCGTGGACGCCGACGGTCACATCCCGACGCTCGACGAACTTCCGAGTTCCCTCCGCGCCGAGGCCGATCGGGCCTTCACTTACATGGGCCTGACCCCAGGCACTCCGCTCGATCAGATCCCGGTCGACGTGGTTTTCATCGGGTCGTGCACGAACGGACGAATCGAAGACCTCCGCGCCGCGGCCAAGGTCATGAAGGGCCGAAAGGTCGCTCCGGGCGTTCGCGCGTTGGTTGTGCCTGGCAGTGAGCAGGTCAAGAGCCAGGCCCACGCCGAGGGGCTCGACCAGATCTTCCAGGAAGCCGGCGCCGAATGGCGCGAGGCTGGTTGCAGCATGTGCTTGGCGATGAACCCGGACAAGCTCCAACCCGGTCAACGAGCCGCGAGCACCAGCAACCGCAACTTCGAGGGTCGACAGGGACCCGGCGGTCGGACGCACCTGGTCAGCCCGTCGATGGCTGCCGCGGCCGCTGTGACCGGTCGGTTCACGGACGTCCGCCGACTGCTGGACCGTTGACCCACGTCGACCATCGTCGAGACACAAGCCACGATCGATCGAACGAGAGACGAGATTCATGAAGCCCTTTACCGTCCATCGGGGCAAGGTCGCGGTCCTGGACTGGACCGACGTGAACACCGACCTCATCATCCCCGCACGTTACCTCAAGCGGATTGAGCGCGTGGGCTACGGCCCGCTTCTCTTTGCGGACAAGAAGTACGCGGCCGGCGGCGCTCCGCCGATCGACGAACCGGAAAAGTGCGGACCGCTCGATCCGGCGTTCCCCTTGAATCGACCTGAGAATCTGGGGGCGACGGTCCTCGTCGTCGGCAAAAACTTCGGTTGCGGTTCGAGCCGCGAGCACGCCGTCTGGGCCATCGCCCAGGCGGGATACGCCGTCGTCATCGCCCCTGGCAAGGACGAAGGTTTCGCCGACATCTTCGAAGGCAACGCCCTCAACAACGGCCTGCTCGTCGTCGAAATCACTCCGACCGAGTGGGAACAGATCGCCGAGATGTCCGGCCCCGGCGGTGCAGAGGCCGTCGTCGACCTGAAGTCGCAGACCATCACCGTTCAGAAGGGCGCGGCGACTGTGGAGGTTCCCTTCCACATTCCCGACACCCGCCGTGAACGGCTCCTGAAGGGGCTCGACTCGATTTCCGAGACGCTGCTCCTCGACGCCGACATCAATCGCTACGAACAGGCCGCTCCCGCCTGGCTCAAGCCGGCGTCGGCGTGACTGAGTCGTCCTCGCCCCGTCGCCGCTGTGGAAACGTGTGTCCCTTAAACACGCGAAACAGATAAACGAGCGACGGGATGAGGATGATCGACCCGCACCCCAGCGCGATCAGCAACAGCTTGAGTACGATCGGCGGAGCGGTGCTCTGCGCGACGTCGATGTGCGGCGGGACGATGTAGGGGTATTGGGCCATCCCCGCCCCCCACAGAATCAACGCCGCCTGCACGACGGCCGCCAACCGGGCCGTGCCATATCTTCGAAGGACGAGTGCGACCATTGCACCGATCGCCGCCGCTCCGGTGGCAAATCGAAGCGGTGCTCCCCACCTCGATCGATCCAGCCCTTCATAGATCAGCGGCGCGTTCGTACGGGCCAGCAGATAGACGACCCAGGCGATCAATCCCAGCGAGACGGCGGAAGCCAGCGCCTTGGATCGAAAGTCCTCCTGGAGATCTCGGTCCGACGTCTCGGACGTGAGATAGACTGCCGCCAGGTAGGCGAACAGGTTCAGAGCGAACAGTCCCACAGCCAGTGGGAAAGGCTGAAGCCACGTCGAGAACAGTGGAATCGCGCCGCCGGCCTCGGCCGCACGTCCCGGCTCCCCGGTCGCGATCGCGCCGATCACGGCGCCGAGGAGGATCGGCGTGACGACGCTCGGGATTGAGAAGACACGATTCCACCGCTGTCGGGCAAGCTCGGTGGCGTCGTAACTTCGGAAGGTGAACGCCGACCCCCGCAGCACGATCCCGATGAGCATCACGGAGAGCGGCACGTGCAGCGTCGTCATCACCACGGTGAAGGCCGCTGGGAAGGCCGTGAAGAGGAGCACGATCACGACGATCAGCCAGACGTGATTGGCCTCCCAGACGGGACCGATCGCCCTGGCGATCAGGTCGCGCTGGGCCTGCTCTCGAGGTCCCCGAGCCAGGAGGTCCCAGACCCCCGCGCCGTAGTCGGCGCCGCCCAGCAACGCATAGACGATCAAGGACATGAGCATCGCCGTCGCGACGCCTTCGGCGGGGGGGATCGTCGTCAGGAAACCCATCAGTGGAAACCCTCCGCGGAGGTCGTGAGTTCATCCGCCCGTGGACTGCTGCGGAACTGGTGCAACAGGAGGAGGACCACGACAACTCCCAAACCGGCATAGAGCGCCGTGTACACGAGCAACGAGAACCATAGCCCCGGAACAGTCGTCACGGCCTCGGTCGTGCGCATGACTCCCTGGATGATCCAGGGCTGTCGGCCGACCTCGGTGACCGTCCAGCCAGCCTCGATTGCGATCATCCCCAACGGGCTCGCCAGCGCGGCGGCCCAGAGGAACGGCGAGGACGTTGGCACCCGACCAGAACGCCACCAGGAAACGGCGCCCCACAGCGCGACCCCTGCCATCGCCATTCCACAGGCCACCATGAGCTGGAACGCCAGGTGGACGACGACGACCGGCGGCCTCTGGTCGCTGGGGAACGCATCAAGGCCTTTGACCTCGGCGTCGGGGTCGTTGTAGGCCAGAATGCTGAGACCGGCGGGGATTTCCAGCGCGTAACGCGTCGTCTCGGCCTTCGGATCGGGGAGGCCGCCGATACGAAGCGGAGCACGACGCTCTGTCTGGAATTGCCCCTCCATCGCTGCCAGCTTCGCGCCTTGTGTTTCCGCGACGACCTGGGCGGCGTAATGGCCGCTCAAAGGCTGGAGCAGAGAAGCGCCGCCGCCGATCGACAAGGCGATCCCCAACGCAGCGCGGTGGAACGGGTTTTCGCGGTCCTTGATCAAGAGAATCGCATGAACGCCCGCCACCAGAAGACCGGTCGCAGCGTAAGCCGCCAACGTCATGTGAAGCGCCTCGCTGATCATCGCCGGATTGGCGAGCGCCGCGATCGGATCGATCTCGACGGCCTGACCATGCAGCAGCCTGAACCCGGCCGGCGTGTTCATCCAGGCGTTGACTGACAGAACGAGCGCACCGGAGGCCGCACCACTGACCGCCACCAGCAGTCCCGACAACCAATGCGCGATGGCGGGGATGCGATCCCAACCGTAGATGTAGACGCCAAGGAAGATCGCCTCGGTGAAGAAGGCAAAGCCCTCCAGCCCGAAGCCGACGCCGATGATTGGACCGGCGAATTTCATGAACGGGGGCCACAGGAGCCCCAACTCGAAGGATAGGACGGTTCCCGAAACCGCACCGATGGCGAAAAGAATCGCCGCCCCCTTCGCCCAACGTCGAGCCAGCAAACGGTACTCGGGGCCGCGACCCCGCAACCAGCAGGCCTCTGCCACGCACATCATCAACGGCAGTCCGATTCCGATGGCGGCGAAGATGATGTGGAAACCGAGCGACATCGCCATCTGAAGGCGAGCAGCCAGAAGATTCGACATGGCTCCTTCGATCTCGTTTTGTTCGATGACTTCAACGGATGGTCAGACGTTTCGTATAGGCCTGAGACTTCGATCGAGGTGTGACTCGCTCCGCCTCTTTCCAGGCGTCCCTCATTCGGACAGGAACGCGCCTCCCCCCAAAGCATGCCGAGATCGACGAGAATCGACCAGTTCGACCAGACGATTTTTTCAGGAATTTGCGAAATATTCGGCCGGCGTGATTCTCTTACCGCTTGGTTTTGCGGTCTTCATCGTCCTACTCCCGGAGATCTGAAGGCTGAATGGAGAAAGTGAATGCGGCGACGTCGCCGGAGGGCCTCTGGCAACATATTCTAACAGGGTCGCGGCCGTTTCAAGTCGCTTCCCCGTCGGGAGTCCCGTCCAGCAGGGCTTGATATGAGGGAGGGCCTAAAGTTGACTTTGATGCCAAAGTTACTTACCATTAGGCCGGTTCGAACGGCCCTCCTGGAGTCTTGACGAGTCATGGCTACCGTGACGGAACTCTTTTCGTCGGAAGACATTGCCGAGGCGAACAGGCTTCTCTCCACCGCCGCCCCCACGGAGATCCTGAAATGGGGAGTGGAGCGGTTTGGGTCGCGGCTCACGATGGCCACGGCGTTCGGACCCGAAGGCTGTATTCTGATTCACATGCTGGCGGAGATGGGAGCGGGCGTCCGCATCTTCAACCTGGACACCGGCTACCAGTTCCCTGAGACGCTGGCGTTGCGGGAACAACTGATGGAGAGGTACGGCGTCGAGATCGAGTTGATCTCCGCCGAAACGACCACCGCTGAGTACGAACGGCAGCACGGCGGACCGTTATACGTTTCCAACTCAGACCAGTGCTGCTATGATCGCAAAATCGTTCCTCTTCGCCGCGCCCTGATCGGCTACGAAGCCTGGATCACGGCGATTCGAGCTGATCAATCCGCGGCGCGAGCGCAGGCGAAGACGGTCGGCTGGGACGCCAAGTTCAGCCTGGTGAAGGTGAATCCGCTGTTGAAGTGGACGCGGCGCGACGTCTGGGCGTTCATCGTGTCCAACAAGATCCCGTACAACCCTCTTCACGACCAGGGTTTCCCTTCGGTCGGCTGCTATCCCTGCACGAGGGCGGTCGGAGCGGGCGACGACGAACGGGCCGGCCGCTGGGCCGGCCAGGCCAAGACCGAGTGCGGTCTGCACTCGCTGGACAGCAGCCAGCTCTGAGATGAACTTGTTAAGGCCGGCGTGCTACGGCTTGAGGCCCAGGACCCGATGAAGGTATCCGCAAAAGCCGAGTACGCCTGTCTCGCCGTGCTGGCTCTCGCGCGGCAGGGTCCAAACGCCCCTCCCCTCCGTATCCGCGACATCTCGGAATCGCACGGCATCCCCGAGCGTTATCTCGTCCAGATCCTGCTTCACCTGAAAGGGGCGGGGCTGGTCGTCAGCACTCGGGGAGCCTCCGGCGGCTATCAACTCGCGAAACACCCGGAGTCGATCTCCATTCGAGAGATCCTCACGGCTGTCGACGGTCCCGACGACTCCTCACGCGAAACGCCCACGGCGGACCGTCGCGCGGCGCAAATCCTGAACCGTCTCTGGGATCGAGTCCGTGAGGCCGAGCGAGCCGTTCTCGACCAGACTACCGTCGCCGCGCTCGTCGCGCAGGCGACGCCTCACGAATGGACCATCTAAACCTTTCCCCTTCGGCCATGGATACCAGGCCGATTCGATAAGCCAGGGAGATTTCCGATTAGCGCCGGGAGCGGGACGAAAGGGACTTTGAATACGCCTTACGGCGGGAAACTCGTCGACCTCATCGTCAGTCCCGAGCGTGCGGCGGAGATGAAGGCGGCCGCCAAGGATCTGGTCAGTCTGACGCTCGACGAGCGGGGTGTCTGCGATCTCGAACTCCTCAGCGTTGGAGGCTACTCGCCGCTGAAGGGTTTCCTGGGGCGGGCCGACTACAAACGGGTCGTCCACGAACAGCGCCTTGCAGATGGGACGCTCTGGCCGCTCCCCGTCGTACTCCCCGTCAGCCCGAATGAGGGTGTGTCTGAAGGGAAGCCTCTCGCGCTCCGAGACGTCTACGGCAATCTCCTGGCGGTCCTTCACGTCGAGGAGATCTACCGCGTAGACAAACAGGCGGAGGCTCTCCACGTCTACGGGACGATCGACGAGAGGCATCCCTCCGTCGCCTACCTCAGCCGTATCTCCGACCACTACGCCGCGGGTCGCCTGGAAGTGGTCCGCACGCCGCCTCACTACGACTTCGTCGACCTGCGTCAGACGCCCTCTGAACTCAGGGCGTACCTCGACTCCCTGGGATGGTCCCGAGTCGTCGCCTTTCACACGGACGCGCCATTGCACCGTCCCCAGGAAGAAGCGACGAAGCGGGCCGCCCAACAGATTGGGGGGCTGCTGATCCACCCAGTCGTGGGAGTGACCCGGCCCGGCGACGTCGATCACTACACCAGGATCAGGTGCTACCGCGCGCTCGTCGACGATTACTACGAGCCAGGCTCAGTAGCGCTTAGTCTGCTCCCGTTCGCCACGCGCATGGCCGGTCCACGTGAGGCGGTCCTTCACGCGATCATTCGCCGAAACTACGGCTGCACCGACCTGATGGTCGGCCTCGACCATGTCGGTCACGGCCTGGATTCCGCTGGAAAGCCCTTCTACGAGCCCGACTCCGCTCAGCAAGCCCTGGCGACGTTCGGGGAGGAGATCGGCATGGGGATGGTCGTTACCAGCCCCATGGTTTATCTCCCCGACGTGGACCGTTACGAGAGCGTCGACGATGTTCCGCAAGGGGCGAAGACCGCTGTCCTTTCCAGCGATCAGATCCGCGAGGAGTACCTCGCGCGGGGTCACCAACTCCCCGGGTGGTTCAGCCGTCCCGCCGTCGCGGAGATTCTTCAGGAGACGCACCCGCCCCGCTTCCGTCAGGGCCTGACGATCTGGTTCACCGGACTCTCGGGGTCGGGGAAGAGTACGGTCGCCCAGGCCCTCGTCGAACGGCTGGCCGAGTACGGTCGCAACTGCTCGTTCCTCGACGGCGACGAGATTCGCACCCATCTTTCCAAGGGGCTCGGCTTCAGCAAGCAAGACCGCGACATCAACATCCGTCGCGTCGGCTACGTGGCCGGTCTGGTTGCACAGCATGGCGGCACCACGCTCTGCTCGGTCATCAGTCCGTACAAGGCTGGTCGCGACGAGGCGCGGAGAGCCTCGAAGGGGAACTTCATCGAAGTCTACTGCTCGACTTCGCTTGAGGTCTGCGAACAGCGTGACGTGAAAGGCCTGTACGCGAAGGCCCGCGCAGCGGTCGCCGCCGGAAGTCCTCTCGGCTTCACCGGGATTGATGACTCCTACGAAGCTCCCGACAACGCCGAGGTGGTCCTGGATACGGGGAAACAGGGCGTTTCTGAGTGCGTCGAGGCGATCGTGCAGAAGCTTCTAGGACTCGGCTACATCTTGCCCCACGGCCATGCGTCCCTCTGAACCCGAAACGGACGAGTGTGGGTTGTCGACGCTCAGGCACCGCTGGAGCCGTCCACGCAAGCGCCGTCTGAAAGTCGATTGACCTATCTCCCTGCAGGTCGAGAACCCTCGACCCAACGAGCCAGTCGACGGACTCGCTGGTCCTGAACGGGGGATAATCCTAGAGGCGCCTTGCCGCCGATGCGGTAAGAGTGAATATTAAAAGATAAGAATCAAAGCCCTAGGGTCGTAGGGCTTGAGCACCACCGCGACTCCATCCGTTACGGATGCGCCAATGACCGCGACGGTCTCCTCATCGAGGGAACTCGCCGGAGGCGTATGCGTCCGATCTCGATCATGGACGGGTCGCCTCAGGACATTTCACAAATGCGCACTCTCTTCACTCTGTTCACCGCGGCGGTCCTCAGCATCGGCCTCTTTACTGGCCTTGGTTGCGCCGGTAACGCACCAATGGATCCCGCCGATGAGGCCAAGCTCGTTCAGGACCAGAACGCCGCGATGGAACGCAACCATGCCTTACATAAGGAAACGAAAGCCGGTGCGCATAAAACGGCGAGGCGCTCAAGTTCAAGCGCATCGCCGGAGGCTCAGTACAAGGCCGATTGACCCTGGCTTGGAGAGCTGAACTCCCGATTCCCGCGATGGAAGCCGGGAGTTCACCGCCCTTGATTCGACACGCCCCGTCTCAGAGATCGGCGTCGAAGACGCGGACCTGCTTCCACTCGTGTTTGTTCTCTTCGATGAATTTTAGGTGCCGCGGCGCCACCTGATAAACGTCGTGAGCAGCCTTCGATTCGAAGACGACGTGAAGAACCACGTCGAAGGCTCGATCGTTCACGGGACGGTCGAGCTCCTTGTTCAACGTGCCGACCCCGAAGAAGACCGTTCCCGGATGGTCGGTCAGATACTTGCGACAGGCGGCGAGGAGCTTCTCGACGCCAGCCGGCGACGAATCGTGCAGGCTGAAGAAAACGCTGTGGGAGAGCATCGGTCGGTCCAGTGGGAAGAGCGAGGAGGGATCGGATTCAAGAGGACGCTCGGGCCGTCCCCATCAAGGTCCGGACGGTATGGGAGTCGACGGGGCTGATGACCCCGCGTTCCGTGATGATTCCTGCGAGCAGATGAGCGGGAGTGACGTCGAACGCGGGATTGTAGACGGCGACGCCCTCGGGAGCCGTGCGGCGTCCGAAGCCCTCGGTCACCTCGCGAGGGTCGCGCTCCTCGATCGGAATCCCCGTCCCGTCGGTCAAGCTGAGATCGAAGGTGCTCGACGGCGCGGCGACATAGAACGGGATGCCGTGGGCCTTCGCGAGAACAGCGACGCCGTAGGTGCCGATCTTGTTAGCCGCGTCGCCATTGGCCGCGATGCGGTCGGCTCCGACGATGACTTTCTGGATCTTGCCTTCCTTCATGACCTGTGCGGCCATGTTGTCGCAGATCAGCGTCACGTCGATCCCACGTTCCACCAACTCCCAGGCTGTCAGTCGGGCACCTTGGAGAAGCGGCCGGGTCTCATCCGCGAAGACGCGAAGGCGCTTCCCCTGTTCGTGAGCCGAGAACATCACCGCCAGGGCGGTGCCGTAATCGGCCGTGGCGAGCCCGCCGGCGTTGCAATGCGTGAGGACGCCATCGCCATCGGTCATCAACTCGGCTCCGTGACGGCCGATGGCCCGGCACATCGCGCGGTCCTCCTCGGCGATGGCGTGAGCCTCGTCCAGAAGGCTTTCAAGGAGAGGCTGTCGACCGGCCAGCGCGGCGTCTCCCGCGGCCTGCATACGGTCGAGCGCCCAGAAGAGATTGACCGCCGTCGGTCGGCTGGTGCTGAGGTGGGCCGCTGCCTGGGAGAGCGCCTGTCGAACCGTGTGGGGATCCGAGACCCCTCTCGATCGAGCGCCGATGACGGCTCCGTAGGCCGCCGCGACGCCGATGGCCGGCGCTCCGCGAACGCTCAAACGCTTGATGGCCTGCCAGACCGACTCGACGTCGTCGCAATCGATTTCGACGAACTGAGTCGGCAGCAGAGTCTGATCGATCATCCGAAGCCGCCCTGTCGCGGCGTCGCCAATCCACTCGACGGTTCGGAACGTCGTTCCGGCCCCCTCGCGGGGGCCGGATTGAGTGACATCGTCGCGGACGACGCTCATTCCTCGTCCTCGTCCAGATCCTCCTCGTCGTCCCCCTCGGATTCCTCAGGGTCGATCCACGAGTAGAATTCGGCGTAGACGTCCCAGATGCTGAGCAGGGCGTTGCGGACGTCGCCCGGCTTGAGCTGGGCGTGAGCGCCAGAGTAGCCGGCCACCTCGGAGGCGATCTTCAGCAGCTCCAGATTCTGACGCCGCATTTCCAGGAAGATCTGGCTCTGGGTGTCGAGTTCGAGGGCCTCTTCGAGAGCCTCCTCGACGTCGTGCTCATGGTCGTGATCGTGGTCGTGGTCATGATCGTCGTGGCTCATCGGCGTGGCGGCTCCTTGTATTGCCGATCGAGAGGGATGGGAGAAGCCGGACCGGCATCGACGTCGAACATCGAGCGGCGACGATCCGGAGCGGTTTACGAGAGACTCGATGACTTGGGTTCAAACCGAGACGATGGCTTGCCAGTCGTCGAAAGGAAGCCCGAAGGTCCTGGCGACGGCCTGGTTCGTGACCCGACCGTAACACACGTTGAGCCCCTCGGCGACTCCAGGGTCGCGTTCGGCGACGGCTCGCCAACCGTGTTTAGCGAATTGGAGGACGTAAGGGAGTGTGACGTTGCACAGGGCGTAAGTGCTCGTCCTGCCGACCGCGCCGGGCATGTTCGTGACGCAATAATGGACGACGCCGTCGACGACGTACGTGGGCGAGTGGTGCGTCGTCGGTCGACTGGTCTCGAAGCAGCCCCCCTGATCGATGGCCACGTCGACGATCACCGCGCCGGGTTTCATCCGCGAGAGATCCTCACGGCGAACCAGTCTGGGCGCCCGGGCGCCGACGACCAGAACGGCGCCGACGACCAGATCGGCCGCCTCAACGGCCTCGCGGATCGTGTGCCGGTCCGAGTAGAGGGTCGTCACGTTCTGAGGCATGACGTCGTCGAGATAGCGGAGACGGTCGAGATTGATATCCAGGATCTTGACGTTCGCGCCCATGCCGGCGGCGACCTTCGCCGCGTTCGCGCCGACGACGCCGCCGCCAAGGATCGCGACCTCGGCCGGAGCGACTCCAGGCACCCCGGCGAGCAAGATCCCGCGCCCCTCCTGAGGCCGTTCCAGGAATTTGGCGCCCTGCTGGATGCTCATCCGGCCTGCGACCTCGCTCATCGGCGTCAGCAGCGGCAGGCCGCCGCGAGCGTCGCGGAGGGTCTCATAGGCGATCGCCGTTGCTCCACTCTCGATCACGGCGCGGGTCAGCGCCTCGTCGGCGGCGAAGTGGAAGTACGTGAAAAGCGTCTGGCCGGAGCGCATCCGGGGCCATTCCGCGGCCAACGGCTCCTTGACCTTCACGATCATGTCGGCGCGGGTCCAGATGTCCGCCGCGTCGGCCACGAGCTCCGCGCCGGCGGCTTCGTACTGAGCGTCGGCGAGGCCGCTCCCCTGCCCTGCACCCGCCTCGACGAGGACCTGATGACCGGCGTGGGTCAACTCCTCAACGCCCACCGGCAGCATCGCGACGCGATACTCGTCCGCCTTGATCTCCTTGGGCACACCAACGATCATCGGCCCGTCTCTCCCACCTCGGAACACCGTCCCGAGTTTCGGCGTCGTGCGTCTCAACACGACGATTCCTCATAAACATTCGATCAGACGGCGGGCCCTGAATCAAGGGCCCGGCTCTCGACGTCCTCCGCCGGTCGTTTCGTCCTTCTCAACTCAGCTCGAACTCCACGCCGAATCGCTGAAGTGCAATCCGGAGACGATCGAGCTGATCGTCCGAAACGACGACAGAGACTGGACCTAGCCGCTCGCTGAGAAGGGGCCCGGTCTCGGGGTGTTGCATGATTCCGTCAAGCAATTCGGCCGAGGGGGCCGTGAGAACCAGAAGCCGTCGAGCGGGCCAGGGCCTCCGTCCTTTCGCTTCCGTCGGCCGCATCATCAGGCGGACGGCCGGGGTGGGGGCTTCGCCTGTACGGCGGAGAAACCAGTCCGCCAGGAGAACGGGAGTCAGGCCCGCCTCGGCCGCTCGGCCGAGCGTCGTCGCGGTCACACTGAAACGCCTTCGAGATACGCCCCGCCCGGGTGAGGGGGGATTTCGTTCCTCATCGGCGAACCGCGACAATTCCGCCTCGACGAGAAGATCCGAGCGAGCTGGGTCGAGCGTGAGCGTGACACCGTCGGCCTCGACCGTAACGCAACGCTCAGGGGGAAGGCGGTAATCGCGCGATGCTGTTGTGCTGATCCGCGAGGTGGGAACTTCCTGGGGATTCTCGACCAGGATGAAACGGTCGCCTACCGGGACGAAGGGACGACGAGCAAGCCCTTCGGCGGTCCACGAGGCAATCGCCTGGTCTCGTTCCGCCGCGCCGTTGAACTCGATCAGAGTCGCCGATGAATAGAAGGTAACCTGCTCGCGGCGGTCGGCCCAGCGGTCGACGGCGTCCTTGACGGCGCTCGGTAGGACGCGCTGGCTGTGCCTGGCCAACGTCTCCTGAATCTGATGCGGAGAAAGGCCCCACTCCAGACCCATCGTGATCGATTCCTGAGTCAGCCTCAGTTCGACCGCTGCGCCGATCTTGAACCACCAGGCGAACTGACTGAGTCGACCGATCAGTGGGGGCGTCAGCCCCTGGCGATAGGCGATGACTTCCAGGTTGGGCTGCACGAACAGGAAGTGCTCAAAGGTCGGCCGAGCGGGGGGCGGCGGCCCCATCGCCAGGACGTATCGGCCCAGGGCCGTGAGCTGGACGACGCGCTTCCGCGAGCCGTCCTCCTCCCCAGATCGGACCAACCCGAGAGTGTAAGCGCCTCCCACCAGAATGCGTTCGAGAACGCGAGCCGCTTGCGCTTCGCGCGACGGGCCTGCACCCTTCTTCGCCGACGCTCGCCCCCGTCGCTGGCCCGTCGGATTGGATTCGTCATTGAACCCGACGCGCTCCCAGCCTGGTGTCAGCATATCGAGCCGCGCGGCGAGCTCGTCCAACGTCGTCCAGGCGTCGGGCTCCAAGGTCGCCAGCCAGAGCAGGACGGCTGGACGTAGGAAGACCACGGGCGCGTCGGTCTCCGAACCGTCCTCGGCCGCCTCCATGGTCTCGTTCCAACTCCGCAGCCCGAGCCAGGCGGAAGCGACCATCTGAGGGAGGTGTACCGCGTTCTCGGTCCAGAACTCAGCGGGTGCGGCGTTCAACGACTCGTCGGACTGGTCGACATGGATCAAGCCGACGCGGCGGGCCAACCCCATCCAAAGGGTCGGGAGCGCGGGGAGCTCGACCAGAGCGTCGTCGATGGGCGCGGAGAGGACGCCGTCTTCTTCGATTCGCTCGCGATCCCGCTTGTAGAGCACTCCCTGCTGGGTGCGCCGGAGGGGACCGGCCCCAGTGCGTTGCCAGAGCGCGCCCAGCCGCAGGATCGCCTCGAGGCCGTCTGACTCTCGCACCTGCACGACGCTCGCGGCGGTTGTCAGTGGCGGATCGGCCGGAGGTCTGAGCTTGGCGACGTGGACGAGCGCCGGATGAGGCCAGATTTCGGCGAGGCTGGCGGATTCGGTCGAGAGGGATGAGGGATCGACCCCGGGAGCTTCAAGCGGGGCCTCCAGGACGAGCAGACCTCGGCGGAGGAGACTGTCGACGACCTCGCCGTCGAGGCCCAGCGCCGCCGTCGCGTGGCGGAGGCCGGCCAGCGGCCAACTCCGCGATTCCGTCAGGCCGAACAGGCCGAGGGTCAGTCGATCCCCGTCGGACAACTGCTTCCGAATCGCGGCGGACGATATCGGATCGTCCAGCATCTCGGTCAACTCGGCGGCGAGGGTCGAGGACCGCATGGCCTCCGACTCGTGCCCTCGCTCGGCCGCGATCGACCGCAAGGTCGGGAACGGCAGCCGCGCCAGGAGCGTCCGGAAGACGAAGCGAGGGTCGGCGTCCGCGGCGAACAGTTCGGGAGGTCGTCCTCCTCGATCGGCGGAGCTGCTGGGTGTCGAGGCCATGTGGTCGTCTTATCCTCGGCTCAGCGCACGACTCGCGGGGTATGTCCCATCTTCCGTAGCTCATCGACGGCGGCGTCGGCCTCGTCCGGCTTGACCAGCAAGACCGTCTCGGAAAGACGAGCCAAAATCAGACGGGCGAGGGCCTTCCTCGCGAGCAGCTCTTCGGCGAGCACCGCTTCAGCCGTGCGAATCAAAGTCACGTTCCTGTGGAGTTTCACCGGGGTCCGTGTGTTCGCTCGCGTCATCGGGCGTATCCAGCGTCGATAAAAATCACTTGTAACGTCACCCGGTGGCCTTGCTCGGATTCTGGATCGAATGGTCGAGGTCCGACTCGTCGAGGATCTCGTAACTATAGCCTTGCTCAGTCAAGAAGAGCTGCCGGTGATGGGCGAAGTCCATCTCACGAGTGTCGCGCGTCACCAGCGTGTAGAAGCAGGCGGGGCGCTCGCCCTCCTTGGGACGGAGGATCCGCCCCAGACGCTGGGCCTCTTCCTGACGGCTGCCGAAGGTTCCGGAGACCTGGATCATGACATTGGCGTCAGGCAGGTCGATCGCGAAGTTGCCCACCTTGGAGAGAACCAACCTGCGGATCTCGCCCTCGCGGAACCGTCCGTAGAGTTCCTCACGCTCGGAATTCGGCGTCGAACCGGTGATGAGCGGAACGTCGAATCGCTCGGCGAGACGCCTAAGCTGTTTGAGGTACTGGCCGATGATCAGAACGCGATCCTCGGGATGATCGTGGCGAATCAGAAGGCGCTCGACGATCTCCTCCTTCACCGGATTCTCGCTGGCCAGGCGGAACTTGTCGCGCCATTCGGCGATGGCGTATTCCATTCGCGCGGCGGGCGGCAGGCCGAGGCGGATCTCATGGCACTGGGCCTCGGCGATCCACCCTCGCGATTCGAGCACTCGCCAGGGGACGTCGTACTTCTTCGGGCCGATGAGGCTGAAGACGTCTTCCTCGCGGTGGTCCTCGCGGACGAGAGTGGCCGTCAGTCCCAGTCGCCGGCGGGCCTGAATATCAGCGGTGAATCGAAAGACGGGGGCCGGCAGCAGGTGGACCTCGTCGTAGATGATCAGGCCCCAATCCCGGCTGTTGAAGAGGCCGAAGTGGGGGAAGTCGCCGTCCTTCTTCGGCCGGTAGGTGACGATCTGGTAGGTCGCGAGCGTCACCGGGGCGATCGTCTTCGATTCGCCCGTGTAGGTTGCGACCTGGGATTCATCGAGATCCGTTTTGTCGAGGATCTCTCGCCGCCACTGCTCGACCGAGGTCGTGCTGGTGGTCAGGACGAGGGTCTCGGTTTTGATCTCGGCCAGGGCGGCGATCCCGACGATCGTCTTCCCCGCGCCGCAAGGGAGGACGATGACTCCAGAGCCCCCCTTGACGTCGCCGCCGGCGTGGAACGTATCGACGGCTCCCCGCTGGTAGTCGCGAACCTGGAATGAGCTGCCAGACTTCGCGACATCGCGAAGCGCCACGGCCAACGCCGCGCCCTGGGCGTAGCCGGCAAGATCCTCGGCCGGATATCCAACGGCGATGAGCCCCTGCTTGAGGACGCCCCGGTCCAGGTCACCCACGGCGAAGCTGACGTCGTCAAGACGCTCGCCGAGGTACTCGCGCACCCCCTTCTGTCGAGCGAGTTCCTCAATGAGCGGCTTGTCGGCGGCGATCAGCCGCAGGATCCCATCGACGCGCCGCAGCTTCACCCTCCCGTAACGGCCGACCAGATCGCGAAGATCGGCGGGCAGGCTCGTGGGCAGCGGGAACTTGGAATAGGTCTCCAGCGCCGAGACCATTTCGCCGGCCGACATTCCTGCGGCGGCGGCGTTCCAGAGCGAGAGCGGCGTCAATCGGTAGGTGTGGATGTGTTCGGGGCTTTTCTCCAGTTCGGCGAACGGCGCGATGGCGTCGCGGGCCTCGGCGTGCAGCGGGTTGTCCACTTCCAGGAGGATCGTCTTGTCCCCCTGGACGATCAGCGGGTTGGCCGGGTTGTACTGCATGGGCTCCTTGCCGGATCGAGTCGAGTCGAGTGGGCGGGACGAACAGGCCGTCGAGTCCGCGTCGCCTGGACCATGGAACGCGAACGTTCCATGTTAGACGGCCGCGACCACGAGTGGCAAGGTCACGACCCCCCTGGCGGAAGCTCGACCCGGACTCGATTCCGGTACAACCCAGCGCAATGGCCGACGCAGTCCCATCCCCGACCTACCGAAGTCGCCGCAAGAGTGATGTAAATCGACGCCGAAGAAGCAGCCTCATCTCCCGACAGGCAGAACTCAATCGCATTGACGGGCGCGCCCCATCCTGCCGTCGGAGACAGCCGTGTGTCGACCTGGGACGACCAGTCTTCCAGCACGATCTTCGCGACTGCGGCCCCCTGATCATGGAGGGTGATCGACAAAGGTTCCGATCGTCCCAACCGACCCGACGCCAGTTCGTGAAACGGCCCCTTCTCTCCGCTGGTCGCCTCAACGACCCGGAATCGGCTCGCTGCGTCCAGAAAGGCGAATCGCAGGGGGCGTCCGAACGGGTAATCCATCGGACGAACTTCGACCTGCGTCTGGGGGCAGGGCGAGAAGCTCAGGGAGAGTCGTTTGTGCCCTGAGAGGTCGATGTCGCAGAAAGAGTTCAGGTGAGACCAAATCGTCTGCGGGAGCCTCGCCGACGCATCCATCTGGACCACGCCATCGGCCAGCGCCTCGACGCGGAGCGAAGCTTCGTAGTCCGCCTTGTACAGAAGGTCGAGGCCATGCTCATGCGACTGGGCTCCGATCAGACTCAGGACTCGGCCTTCGCGAGTCCGTGCCGGGACGAAGACGGTCGGAGCACCATCAGACGATCGTTCCAGAAACCGCAGGATCGGTTGCACCGTGATCCTCAGAGGCGACTTCCGGAGCGTCGTCGAAGCGTCGCCTGGGCTGACGAAAACGTCCTCCCCTATCCCTCCCGAGATCTCTCCGACGCCCCGAATGCGACCGAGATCCAACGCAGTGCCAGCCGGCTGCGTCTGGGCCGAGTAAGGTCTCAGGAGCACGGGCAGAGTCGCGCCGAGGAGGAGCCCGCCGAGCATCGCTATCCGCACACGCCATCGAGGGGCTGTCGGAGCATTTCGAAAGTATGTCGCGAACCCGATTGCCATGAGCAGACCGGCCGCCAGTGGGAAAGCGGCGGCCTTCGCGAACGTCGTCGGAAAGACGACGCGGCTCGAGACCGCTCCGGCAACCCAGAGCGTTGGAAATACGGCAAGCACAACCCGCAAGGCGTCCATGCGACCGAGGCAAGCGGCGGCGAGACCGAGAACGACCCAGATCTGAATCGCGATCGGGAGGATCGAATTCGTCCAGAATCGAGGATGAGCCGTCGGAAAGCCCGCCGGCGCCAGCCACCACCACGCGACCCCAGCGATTCCATGCCCCGCCAGGACGAACAACCACAAGATTCTCCAGGGCGCGGCCATCGCTTCCGCCTCGAGGATTCTGAAATCAGCAGTCCCGTTCTCAACGACAAACGTAACAGATAAACGAAAGGCTGCAACGCCGACAGCCTCGGGCGAGCGATTTCATACGCCCTCCCTTGACGACGAAGGAGCCATCGCCTTAGACTGACTCACTCACAATTCGGCGCGCATCTTATCCAGAGTGGCTGAGGGAAGGGCCCGACGACGCCACAGCAACCGGTCCACCGACGAGGTGGATGCTGGTGCTAACTCCTGCCCATAGCCTTCCGTTCGAATCCCGGACGACATCCGGGAACGACGGAACAGGCGAAACATGGGATAGATAAGATGGTCTTCGGCGGCGGCGCTACATCGTGGCCCCGCACCCGATCCCACCTCATCCCCCATCCCGTTCCCTGGATTCGATGCGTCTCGAAGCGGACGGCTGTTTCGCCGACCGCGTCAGCATCGCGAATCTCCCTGGATACGGGGGTTGAAACTGGTGTCAGGCGAACTGGTCACGGGTCTGAAGTGTCGCCTCTGCGGCAAGATGTACCCCAAAGAAGCTCTCAATTTCTGCACCGAGGACTTCGGGCCGCTGGAAGTGGCCTACGATTACCAGGCCGTCAGCCGAACATTCTCCCGCGAGGCGATCGCGACTCGCCCCAAGACCATGTGGCGTTACCGCGAGTTGCTCCCGATCGACGGCGAGCCGACCGTCGGCCGTCACGTCGGCGCGACCCCTTTGATTCGTGCCGATCGACTGGCGAAGGAGCTGGGCGTCGCCGAGCTTTACATCAAGAACGACGCGGTCAATCATCCATCGCTCTCGTTCAAGGACCGCGTCGTCGCGGTCGCCCTCTCGAAGGCCGTCGAGCTTGGATTCGAGACCGTCGGGTGCGCCTCGACGGGGAACCTCGCCGGCAGCGTCGCCGCCAACGCGGCGGCGGCGGGGCTCGACTCCTACGTCTTGATTCCCGAGGGGCTGGAACAGGGCAAGGTCCTGGGGGCGACGATCTACGGGGCGAAGGTCGTGGCCGTCCGCGGCAATTACGACCACGTCAACCGGCTTTGCTCGCAGATCGCCTTCCGCTACGGCTGGGGATTCGTGAACGTCAACCTCCGCCCCTTCTACGCCGAAGGGTCGAAGTCGATGGGCTTCGAGATCGCCGAGGATCTCGGCTGGCGCGTCCCCGACCACGTCGTCGCGCCGATGGCCGGAGGCAGCCTGATCGGCAAACTCCACAAGGCGTTCCGCGAGCTAGAGTTGCTTGGGCTGCTCGACGGCCCCGTGAAGACGAGGATGTACGGCGCCCAGGCGACCGGCTGCAACCCGATCTCCAACACGGTGAAGACGGGGGCCAACAAGGTCAAGCCGGTGCGCAACCCAGACACGATTGCCAAGAGCCTCGCCATCGGCGACCCGGCGGACGGCTGGTTCGCCTCCAACTTGATTCGCGAGACGGGCGGCTGGAGCGAGGACGTCTCCGACGAGGCCATCGTCGACGCCATGCGCCTCCTCGCCGAAACCGAAGGGGTCTGGGCCGAGACCGCGGGCGGCGTTACGCTGGCCGTTGCCCGCAAGCTGATCGAAGAAGGCAAGATCGACCGCAACGGCTCGACCGTCCTTTGCATCACGGGAAACGGGCTGAAGACCCAGGAAGCTCTCCTCGACCACCTGCCCCGCCCCGTCGTCATCCAGCCGACTCTCGAGGATTTCGAGGCGATCGTGGATCAGCGGGGCGACTTCCCCGCGATTCCCTCCGACACGCTGCTCGCCGCGAAGTGAAGCCACGGTAGGCGAGCGATTCCATCAAACATTCCGAGTCCGTTTCTCCGTCCGACGATCAGGAACCTCCCCATGCCGCTCGTTCGAATCCCCACTCCGCTGCGTCCTCAAACGGGAGGGCTCGACAAGGTCGAAACCGTCGGAGCGACCGTCGGAGCCGTCCTGGCCGATCTCGGCCGCCAGCATCCGTCGATCCAGGAACGTCTCTTCGACGGCGCTGAGCTTCGCAGGTTCGTCAACATCTACGTCAACAACGAGGACATCCGCTTCCTCGACGAGCTGGATACGCCCGTCGCCGAGAAGGACGAGGTCAGCATCATCCCCGCCGTCGCCGGCGGCTGACCTGATAGTTCCAACGATCGACCCGAATTCGCCCGCCCGGAGCCCGACCTGACATGGCCGCCCCCGCCTCGACGACTCCCGACCCGCTCGACCGCTACTCGCGACAGGTCCGTTTCCCCGCGATGGGAGAGGACGGCCAGCGAGCCCTCATGAAGAGCCGGGTTACGCTCTGCGGGTGCGGCGCGCTCGGGACCGTGCTGGCGAATCACCTCGCCCGCGCGGGAGTCGGTCATCTTCGGATCATCGACCGGGATTTCATCGAGACCCATAACCTCCAGCGTCAGATCCTTTTCGACGAGCAGGACGTCGCCGACAACCTTCCCAAGGCCGAAGCCGCGGCGCGGAAGCTCCGGCTCATCAACAGCAACATCGAGATCGAGCCTGTGGTCACGGACATCGACCACACCAACGCCCTCGACCTCATGGGCGACGCCGACCTGATCCTCGACGGCACCGATAACTTCGAGACCCGCTACCTCATCAACGACGCCGCAGTGAAGCTTGGCAAGCCCTGGATCTTCGGCGGCGTGATCGGCGCCGAGGGTCAGACGATGACGATCATCCCCGGCGAGACCCCCTGTCTCCGCTGCGTCATCGAGACGGCCCCCCCGCCCGGGATGACGCCCACCTGCGAAACGGCCGGAGTGCTCGGTCCGGCGGTCTCGGTCATCGCCTCGTTCGAGGCCATGGAAGCGCTCAAGGTCCTCACGGGGGCGAAGCAGGCGTACAACCGCGACCTCATCATGGTCGACCTTTGGGACTGGACCTTCCGCCAGCTCAAGATCTCGGGACTGCTCGGCAAGGTGGACTGTCCCTGCTGCAAGCACAGGAACTTCGAGTGGCTGGAAGGGGCGATGGGTTCGCACACGACGGCCCTTTGCGGTCGCAACGCGGTGCAGGTCGCCAGCCGTCGGCCCGAGCCGCTGAAGTTCGGCGAGATGGCCGAGCGGCTCAAGGGCGTCGGCGAGGTCCGCCACAACGCCTTCATGCTCCGGTTCGCCACCGAGGGCTATGAGTTCACCGTCTTCCCCGACGGTCGAGCCATCATCAAGGGGACCAACGACATCGCCAAGGCGAAAACCCTCTACGCCCAGTTCGTGGGCGCTTGATCGTCCGTTTCTCGGAGTCCGTCATGATCTACCTGGACAACGCCGCCACCAGCTTCCCCAAGCCCGAGCCGGTTTATCAGGAACTCGACCGCTTCGCCCGCACGTCGCTGGCCAACCCCGGCCGAGCGGGGCATCGCATGGCCATGGCCGCCGAGAAGACGCTCGACGACGTCCGCCACGCCCTCAACCAGTTCTTCCGCGGCGAGTCGCCCGACCGCTGGGCCTTCACGCTCAACTGCACCGACGCCCTCAACATGGCGATCAAGGGCGTCCTGCGCGACGGCGACCACGTCGTGCTGACGGATCTGGAGCACAACTCGATCAGCCGTCCCATCCGCGCCCTCGAGAAGGCTGGTCGGATCACCTCGACCCGCGTCGTCTCGCGCGAAGGCTACGTTACAGCCGAGGACGTCGCCGCGGCGATCACTCCCAAGACCCGCCTTGTGGCCATGACGCACGCCAGCAACGTGCTGGGAACCGTCCAACCGATCGAGGACGTGGCGAAGGCCGTTCGCGCCGCCGACGCACTCCTTCTGATCGACGCGGCCCAGTCCGCAGGCGTGGTTCCGATCGACCTGAAGGAAACGCCGATCGACCTTCTCGCTCTCCCCGGCCACAAGGGGCTCTACGGTCCGACCGGGACCGGGACCTTGTATCTCGGCCCCCGAGTCGATGGTCGGGTCAATGCCTGGCGCGAAGGAGGCACCGGAGGCGATTCGTCGAGCGAAACCCAGCCCGATCTTCGGCCTTACTTCTACGAGGCGGGCTCGCCCAACGTCCTGGGCGTGGCCGGCCTGGGCAAGGGCATCGCCTGGGTCGCCGAGCGTGGAGTCGAGGCGCTCCGCAAGCACGAGGTCGAACTTCTCCAGCAGGTCGTCGATTGGGCGGAGCACGCCGACGGCTGGCGCGTCGCGGGACTTTGGGACCCTGAGCGGCACGCGGGGGCTCTCTCGCTGTTCACGCCGGAGGGGATCTCTCCGCAGGAGTTGGCCGGCATCCTCGACGTCTCATTCGACATCGCCGTTCGACCGGGACTTCACTGCGCTCCTTACATCCACCGGAATCTGGGCTCGTTCCCGGACGGGCTGCTGCGACTCTCGCCGTCGCCGTTCACAAGCCACGACGACATCCGGCAATTCCTGGACGCCTTGTCGGAGATCACGGCAGGCGTCGTGTGAGGACCTCGGGGTTTCGCCGAGAGCTGCGTTCCGCATAAGATTGAGGCTGCCGCTCCTCGTCGACGCGAGGGGCGACGGCCTCTTTCTCGTAGGGTTTCAAACGAAGGATTCCCGCCCGATGTCGCTCGCCGGCCTGTTCGCGGTCCTCGTCATCGGCCTTAATTTGCTCGCCCTGCCCTTCGTCCTGATGCTGCTCCTTTCGGCGGTGTCAGCGATGTTCTCCTCGCGGAAGACGAAGCTTCTTCAAACTCCGGAATCACGCTTCCTCATTGTCATTCCCGCCCATGACGAACGAGTCGGCATCGCCCAGACCGTCCAGAGCTGCAGGGCGCAGGACTACCCGATCGAGCGTTTCTCAGTCCTGGTGATCGCCGACAACTGCACCGACGACACCGCGGCCATCGCGGAAGCCGAGGGCGCGGAGGTCGTCGTCCGCCAGACCCCCGACAAACGCACGAAAGGATACGCCCTTGAGTATCTGATCGAGCAGCTCCAGGCTTCGGGCCGGTTCGATCAGCTTGAGGCTCTCGTCGTCATCGACGCCGACACCGTCGCCTCCGCCGACTTGCTGCGAAAGTTCGACGCCAAGATTCGCGAGGGGCACGACTGGATTCAATGCTACTACACGGTCGCGAACGCCGACGCCTCGTGGCGGACGCGGCTCATGACGTACGCCTTCAGCCTGGTTAACGGCGTCGCCCCGTTCGGGCTCTTCAAGCTGGGCCTCAGCTCGCCGCTGAACGGCAATGGGATGTGCTTCACCACTCGGGGCCTGCGTCGCGTTCCCTGGAAAGCCTATGGACTCGTCGAGGATTACGAGTATTCCTGGATCGTCCGGATGGCCGGCGAGCGGATCGCCTTCGTCCCGGACGCGACCGTGAAAGCGACGATGCTGGAACAGGGAGGCGAAGCCGCCGCCAACCAGCGTCGGCGCTGGGAGTTCGGCCGCAAGGAGATCAAGAAGCGGCTCTTCTGGAAGGTCCTTCGCGACCGCCGCATGGGACTTCTCGAACGCCTGGCGTCGGCCGTCGAGTTGAAGACGCCGCCGATGATGAAGTTGCTGGCTGGTCTGGCGTTTCTGGCGATCTTGAATATCATCGCGGCTCTGGCGTTCGCCGATCCGCTGGTTCATCCGGCGGCATGGGTCCTGTTGGGCTCGTGTCTCTTGATGATCGCAGCGGTCGGGCTGTACGCTCTGTCGCCGTTCGTCGTCTTCGACCTTCCGCTCAGCTATCTCGGGACTCTGGCGTACATTCCGATCTACGCGATCTGGAAATTGACCATCAAGCTCGGCGAGAAGCCGACCCAATGGGTACGGACCGCCCGTACCGCCGAGCGCTGAGGTGCGAGGCCTCCCTTCCGCCGCGGAACGGAGGTGCATCTTGTAAACCCCGTTAGAATGCTGTCAGATGGGGTCGTTGCCAAGGGTTCTGGGAAGGGCGAGTCGAGGTATCAAGGATGCGGCTGACCCGCATCCCGCCATCCACTCAAAGTCCCCGTTCGGTCGACCCGAACGCCGGCCCTTTTTGTGGGCAAGTTCGCATACGCTCTGATGCGGTCGCGCTCTCGTCTGACGCGTCCGTGGGCGTTGCAGGAGAAGAAAATCGATGTCCGTTCGCGTCGGTATCAACGGTTTCGGTCGCATCGGGCGCCTGGTCTTTCGAGTCCTGGCCCAAAACCCCAGCAAATTCGACGTCGTCGCGATCAACGACCTGGCTGATCCCAAGCACCTGGCTTACCTGCTGAAGTACGACAGCGTTCACGGCCCGTTCGACGGCACCGTCGAAGCGGCTGAGAAGGCCCTGATCGTCAACGGCAAGAAGATCGCGATCACGTCCGAGAAGGACCCCGTCAACCTGCCGTGGAAGTCCCTCGGCTGCCAGATCGCCCTTGAGTCGACCGGCTTCTTCACCAGCAAGGAGCAGCTCAAGAAGCACCTCGACGCCGGCGCCGACCGCGTCATCCTGAGCGCCCCCGCCAAGGATGAGCTGGACGCCACGATCGTTCTGGGCGTGAACGACTCGGTCATCAGCAAGGACCTGAAGATCGTCTCGAACGCCTCCTGCACGACGAACTGCCTGGCCCCGCTCGCCAAGGTGCTCAACGACACCTTCGGCATCGAAAAGGGCCTGATGACGACGATCCACGCCTACACGAACGACCAGCGCGTGGCTGACCAGATCCACAGCGACCTCTACCGCTCCCGCGCTGCGGCGATCAACATGATCCCGACCAAGACGGGCGCCGCCAAGGCCGTCGGCGAGGTCATCCCCGAGCTGAAGGGCAAGCTCACGGGCTTCGCCATGCGGGTTCCGGTTCCCGACGGCTCGGTCGTCGACCTGACCGCGATTCTCAAGAAGAGCGTCACCAAGGACGAGGTCAACGCCGCGGTCAAGGCCGCCGCTGAAGGCCCGCTCAAGGGGATCCTCGAGTACAACCCGGATCCGATCGTCTCCAGCGACATCGTCGGCAACCCCCACTCCTCGATCTTCGTCCCCGACCAGACGATCGTCATGGACGGCACGATGATCAAGGTCCTCTCGTGGTACGACAACGAGTGGGGCTACTCGAACCGCACCGCCGAGCTGATCGAGAAGCTGGGCGCCCTCTGACCCGACTTTGATCCACGACGGCGGGGGGCTCTTCCGAGCCCCCGCCCTCTCATCCGGCCCGCTTCGACGCCGTCCCCGGTCCACCGGGGCCCGTGACGGAGCGGGCCTTGTTTCTATACTCCCATCAGGATACTCCGATGCCCAAGCAGACGGTCCGCGACCTCGACGTGAAGGGGAAGAAGGTCCTCGTCCGGGTCGACTTCAACGTGCCCCAGACCAAGGACGGCGAGGTCGCCGACGACCGCCGGATCCGCTCCGCCCTGCCGACGCTCAAGGACGTCCTCGACCGCGGCGGCTCGCTCATTCTCATCAGCCACCTCGGCCGCCCCAAGGGCGACCCGGCCACCGACGCTCCGTTCAAGCTCGACAAGGTCGCCGCCAAGCTCTCCCAGTTGATCGGCAAGCCCGTGGAGAAGGCCGACGACACGGTCGGCCCCAGCGCCCAGAAGCTCGCCGCCGACCTGAAGCCCGGCGGGATCCTGGTACTGGAGAACGTCCGCTTCAACAAGGGCGAGAAGAAGGGGGACCCCGAGTTCGCCAAGGCCCTCGCCTCTCTCGGCGACGCTTACGTCAACGACGCCTTCGGCACCTGCCACCGCGACGAGGCCTCGATGGTCGCCCTCCCCGAGCAGTTCCCGGCCGACAAGCGGGCGATCGGCTTCCTCGTCGAGAAGGAACTCAAGATCCTCGACACCCTCCTCAAGAACCCCGGCCACCCTTATGTGGCCGTCATGGGCGGAGCGAAGGTGTCGGACAAGATCCTGGTGATCGAAAGCCTGCTGAAGGAGGTCGACAAGATCCTCGTCGGCGGGGCGATGACCTACACCTTTCTGAAGGCCCAGGGTCACGAGATCGGCAAGAGCCTCGTCGAACTGGACAAGCTCGAAGTGGCCAAAAAGCTGCTCGAGACGGCCGGCGGCAAGATCGTGCTTCCCGTCGATCACCTGATCGCCGACAAGCCGAGCGAAGGCGCCGAGACCAAGGCCACCGAAGGCGTCGACATCCCCGAAGGATGGTTCGGGATGGACATCGGCCCGAAGACGATCGCCGAGTACGCCAAGATCATCAAGGAAGCCGGCACGGTCGTCTGGAACGGGCCGATGGGGATGTTCGAGGTCGAGGCCTTCGCCAAGGGAACGAAGGCCGTCGCCGAGGCCCTGGCCGAGTCGAACGGCGTGACCGCCGTCGGCGGCGGCGAGTCGGCCGAGGCCGTTGAGAAGTTCGGCTACGCCGAGAAGGTCAGCCACGTCTCGACGGGCGGCGGCGCCTTCCTCGAATCGCTCGAAGGCAAGGCGTTCAACTCGATCAAGGTCATCCCTGATCGTTGATCCTCGCTGCCGCGACGAGACGACGAGGCCCGCGCGACCCGACACTCCGGGTCGCGCGGGCCTGTTTCGTTTTGTGTTCGATCAGCGATGGACTTCGACAGTCGGAGCCGTGCTGACGACGGCCGGAGGCGCACCGGTGAAGATCTGACGGACCTCGCCGACCATGCCGGCGGGGACGCCGATGAAGGTGGCGGCCGCGGCCTTCACAACCCGGTTATCGCCCGAGGTGTCCCAGTATTCGCGGGGCTTGTAGAGCAGCGGGTGGCGATCGACGACCGACGAGGCGGTCGTCGTCGCGGGGGCGTCGAGATAGGCCTTGTCCTCGGCGTCGAGGCCGGAGAGCACCGGCTCGTTGGCGATGCTGCGCCGCTTCCCCGCACCGTGGCAGCCCGCCGTCGTCAGAACGGCCGCAGCCAGGATCAGGTACGCGATAAACCTTGACCTGTTCATGATCCTCCGTCCTTACGTCGGGTCGACGCGCATGTGTTGGCGATCCGGTCGTCCCTCCCGGATCCACCTCAAACATATCCGACGGATTTGGAGCGAGCCGGCGATCATCGCCTTGCAGGGAGTCCGAATGTAACGCACCAGTACGGCGTACCGTCTTTGCCGGCTGCGTAACCGAACCCTACCTGGCTGAATCCGCCCTGGATGTTCTTGCGGTGCGGGGGGCTCGTCAGCCAGCCTCGCATCACGGTCTCGGGAGTGTAATGGCCGTAGGCGATGTTCTCGCCGCATCGCCTGTAACGATAGCCCAGCCTTTGAATGCGCTCCGCGACGTCCGACCCGTCCGCGCCGGTGTGCGTCATCTTGGCTCGCGCGGCCATCTCCTCCGCATGCGCCTGAGCCGCTTCCTGCAGGATTCGACTGACCTCCAATTTCGGCGACTTCTTCTCAGCCCGGGCGCGGTTGTGGAAAGTCAGAAGGGACTCCCGCACCTGATCCAGTTCCATGGGGCCAGGTCGATCGGGCCTCGGCCAGGGTGCATCCAGATCGTCGGGCGTCGTCAGCGGCTTCGGCCAGATCTGGATCGAGACGCAGCCCAAGGTCACCGACAGAACGACTGCCAGGGCCGCAAACACTCCGGTCGATCGGAATCTGACGAATGACATGATCGGGCGGTGCACCAGGACGGGACGAGAGTCGAAGCATGGGCGAATCGACCTTCACATGCGTATCATACTCTAGGGATCACGATCGAGCCTTCCCGCCTTCTGAATCGCCGCATGCCAAATTCCTGTCACTTCATCGCCCTGGACCTTGAGACGACCGGGCTCGACCCGCGCTCGGATCGAGTGATCGAGATCGGGGCGTTGATCTGCGACGGGGAAGGGAGGACCCTCGAGACCTTCGAGCGGCTGATCAACCCCGGCCGTCCGATCGGTCCCCTGGCGTCCCAGATCAACGGGCTCTGCGACTCGGATCTCATCGGCGCTCCCCCGGCGAGCGTCGTTCTCGCCGAGCTAAACGAGCTGTTGCGTCGTGCGGAAAACGCCCCGCTGATCGCCCACAACGCAGCCTTCGACGCCGGCTTCCTGGGCATGGAGTTCACACGATCAGGAATGTCGATCCCGAATCGCCCGGTCCTGGACACGCTGCCGCTGGCGCGCTCGGTGCTCCCCGATCTGGAGAGCCACAGGCTCGATCGGCTTGTCGCCTACTTCGGGACCGGAGAGAAGGCTCGACATCGTGCGTTGGCGGATGCGAAAGCCGTAATAGATTTGTGGTTCCGCCTCGGCGGCCCGACGACGCCCCAGGCCGCGAGGGTCTCCTATCCGCTCCATGACGGGTCGCAGCCGGCGCCTCCTCCCCTCGGTTGGGAGCGGCTCGACGAGGCTGTCGCTCGAGGGATTGCCGTCCGCATCGCCTACACGGGAGGCTCGCGGGGGGAGGCGCCTCGCGTGGTGACCCCCCGGGCGTTCGCCCATCGCGGCGGCATCGCTTACCTGGTGGCCAGGTGCCATATCGACGCGATCGATAAGTCCTTTCGGCTCGATCGAATCCGTTCCTACGAGGTCCTCGAAGAGCAGCGAAGGGGTGGCGAACCGTGGCGCGATTGCTCGTCAGCGTGAGGTCGGCCGAGGAGGCGAAGCGGGCTCTTGCTGGCGGGGCCTCGATCATCGACGTCAAAGAGCCGTCGAATGGATCACTCGGACGTGCAGCCTTCGAGACCTGGCGCGAGGTCTACCACGTTGTTCCCGCCGGCCTGCGGATGAGCGTCGCTCTGGGCGAACTTTCTGAGTGGCTCGGTGACTCTCAACCCGAGGTTCCGCCGAAAGCGCTCGACGGTGTCCGCTACTGCAAGGTGGGCTTCGCCGGCGTGGGCCCGAACTGGGTTGAGGAGTGGGCGGGTCTGGCGGATCGTCTGAACGCCCCTCGCGTTCAATGGATCGCGGTCGTCTATACCGACTGGAAGGCCGCCGGTGCTCCGTCGCCGACCTCGATCTTCAACACCAACTTTCGCTTCAACGGGGTCCTCTTCGACACCTGGGACAAGTCGAAGCCCGCTGTATGGACCTCCGAACTGATCGACCTCGCCGCGGAGTTCCGGGAAGATCAAAACGCCCTGGCCGTCGCCGGCGGGCTCACACGCGAGAACCTTGATGTGATCGCCGCGATCCGCCCCGACATCGTGGCGGTTCGCGGCGCGGTCTGCGAGGGGGGCGACCGCTTGCGAGACCTCGACCAGAGCCGCGTTGAGCAGTTGGCCGAGGTCGTCCGCAAGCTGCCGGAGCCTCGCCGTTAGCCGACGTCGAACCGGACGCCCTGTGCGAGCGGCAGCTCGGCGCCGTAGTTGATCGTGCAGGTCTGCCGACGCATGTAGGCCTTCCACGAGTCGGAGCCGGCCTCACGACCGCCCCCGGTGGCTTTCTCGCCGCCGAACGCCCCACCGATCTCCGCCCCCGACGTCCCGATGTTGACGTTGGCGATGCCGCAGTCCGATCCTTCGGGCGACAGGAATCGCTCGGCCTCCAGCAGGTCGCGGGTGAAGATGGCCGAGGTCAGCCCCTGCTCGACCTCGTTCTGGATCGCGATCGCCTCCTCGATCTCGCGATAAGGCATGGCGTAGAGGATCGGGGCGAAGGTCTCCTCGCCGACGACCGCCATGCCGCGCTTCGCTCTGACGAGGGCGGGCTCGACGAAGCAGCCGGGACGGTCCAACCGCTTGCCCCCGACGACCACCTTGCCCCCCTGCTCCTCGGCACGCCGCAGGGCCGACTGCATGGCCTCGACGGCCTGCTCGTGGATCAGCGGACCGACAAGGACGCCGTCATCCCAGGGATTGCCGATCGGCAGCGTCGGATAGGCGCGGGCCAGCCGGTCAACAACCTGCTCATAAACCGATTCATGGACGATCAAGCGTCGCGCAGTCGTGCAGCGCTGGCCAGCAGTGCCGACCGCGGCGAAGGCGATCCCGCGAATGGCCAGGTCGAGATCAGCGCTCGGGGCCACGATCACCGCGTTGTTGCCGCCCAGTTCCAGGATCGTCCTCCCGAGCCTCCGGCCGACGACCTCCGCCACATGATAGCCCAGGCGGCAGCTTCCCGTCGCCGAGATCAACGGCAGCCGGCCGTCGTTGAGCATGGGCTCGCCGACGTCCTCAATCGACCCCAGACTGAGGTTGAAGACGCCGGGGAAGCCTTCTTCCTCGGCGACCCTCGCGACGATCTTCTGGACCGCCACGGCCGTCAAAGGGGCGAGCGGCGAGGGTTTCCAGATCACGGTGTCGCCGCAGACGGCCGCGACCATGGCGTTCCAGGCCCATACGGCGGCCGGGAAGTTGAACGCGGTAATAACGCCGATCGCGCCGAGGGGATGCCACTGTTCCATCATCCGGTGACGGGGCCGTTCGCTGGCGATCGTCAGGCCGTAGAGTTGTCGCGAGAGGCCGACGGAGAAGTCGGCCATGTCGATCATCTCCTGAACCTCGCCCTCACCCTCGGAGCGGATCTTGCCCGTCTCCAGGGTGATCAGCAGGCCCAGGTCGGCCTTGTACTTGCGAAGCTCGTTGCCGATCTTGCGGACGACCTCGCCGCGGCGAGGGGCGGGGGTCATCCGCCACTTCTTGAAGGCTCCGACGGCCTGGTCGACGACCTCCTCATAGACGTCTCGGGTGGCGTACTTCACACGTCCCAGCGTCTGGCCGGTTGCGGGGTTGTCGGAAGCGATGACCTCGCCCTTCGGGTCGTCGACCCAGCGGACGTGGCACGCGCCCGACTCCACCGAACTCAGTCCCAGCCGATCCAGGAGGTCCTCAAACATCATCCGTCTCCAATCGTTCCCCAGCGATGGCCGACCAAACGGACCATTCTACTGTCTCCGGGCAAATTCGGGGATAAGATCGAAGGACGCGACCCCATCCGATCGATCGAGAAGGCCCCTCCGTGTTGCACCGATTCCCTTTCCAGGCCAAACGCCCTCCTCTGCACCAGCGACGCTTTCGGTTCGCCGAGCGCGGGGATCGACTCGCCCGACGGTTCAAGCGGTGGATTCTGGGCCTCACGATGGCGACGCTCTGCCTGCTCGTCTTGGGAACGGCAAGCGGTCGCTATGCGGCCTCCTGGACGTTCGGGAAGCTGCATCGCGGTTTCGCCTGGCTCACGGGCGACTCGAACGACCGTTCGTGGATCGACGCTGATTGGCGCCGCCGTCGGCTCTTCGACATGGACCAGGCCCGTACCAAACTGACGACCGCCTACGACGCCTACGATCCCAGGATGCGGCTCCTCGTCGACGCCGCCGGGCTGGACCCGGAACACGCCCTCCTGCGGTGGGGGAACTTCGACAAGGCGTTGCTCCTCCCCTCCACCGTCTACGAGCCCGACGATTCAGGCCGCTCTTACCGCTTTCGTCCCCAGACCAGGTCGATCTGGGTACGCAACATGAAAAGTCAGGGGGGCGTGCTGGCTTACTTCCAGCTCCCCGACTCCCCGGCAAACCGAAAGCTCGCCGAGGAGGCCAGCGCGGTCGTGGTCGTCGAGTCGGTCCAGAACACCAACTCGTGGGGACTCCGCGGCGGCGAGCCCGACGTTTCAGCCGAGCTTCGAGGCATCGTCCTTGGCGATTCCTACATGCAGGGCCTCTTCGTGGGCGACGACCAGACGCCCAGCGAGTGCCTGAAACGCGTCCTGGCCGACCGCAACAAGTCGCGGGTCGAGATCCTGAACACGGGACACCTGGGCTACTCCCCCGAGCAGGAGTATTTCACTCTGCTGGAATACGCGGAGCGTTTCCCTCCCCAGTTCGTGATCCTGAGCCTCTTCGCCAATGATTTCGGCGACCTCTTCGAGGTCCTCGAAGGCCGGGCGGACTGGGAAGAGAACCGTCACTGGATTGGGAGGATCGTCGAACTCTGCCAGAAATGGAACATCCCCTGCCTGGTAGTCCCCGCACCCTGGGTGAACCACGTCGAAGGAGCCCGGCAGACAGCGCATTACCCCGGGCGGGTCCCCGATATCATCCCCTCGGGAGCGATCTACTTCGATCCGATGGAGGACTTCATCGAGGCCGAAGCCCGAGAAACCCTCCGGCGACTCTCCCAGGGTGAACCGACCAGTCCGAGCAGTCTGTTCAACGGCAAACTCGGCGACGGCCATTTCTCCGTGCTCGGCTGCCAGATCTGGGCCGGGGCCGTCGGCCGCCGCCTGGGGTTGCTGCTGGATCTGCAACGCGCCGGATCTCGTCCCAGACAGTAGACCGACTCAGGCTGGCGGCAGGATCCTCACCGGGTCTGGGCGATTGGGTTTGGATTGGCTTCGATTGCGGCCGCTCGGTCACACCTGAGTCGGCTGCAAAGCTAATCAGCAAAGGAATTTGCGATTGCCGACCGTTTGGCTTCGATTGCCAAACAACTCATCCTTCGACTGGTTGCATTCCATGCCGATCTGCGTGGCATCGCATCCTCGACGGTCTCGGACCGCCCATTACGAGCTTCTGATTTGCCAAAGAGCCGAGGTACTGAAACGACCTCTACATGGATGGTACGACCGAATCGCCGGTCCTTTTCGTTGATCGCGTGAACAGACTGGGCGGTCAGGGCGCAAATTCAGAATCTCCGGATCAGGGCGATGAGTCCGAAAAGGAGGCTGCCGAGCCCCGGTGCTGCTGCCTACTCTCCGATGATCTTCACGAGCACTCGCTTGGGACGACGGCCGTCGAACTCCCCGTAGAAGATCTGTTCCCAGGGGCCGAAGTCGAGCTGGCCGTTGGTAACGGCGACGACGACCTCCCGTCCCATGATCTGCCGCTTCATGTGGGCGTCGGCGTTGTCCTCGCCGGTTCGGTTGTGCTTGTAACGGGTCGGCGAGGCATCAAACGGGGCGAGGGCTTCGAGCCACTCCTTGTAATCCTCGTGCAGGCCCGACTCGTCGTCGTTGATGAAGACCGAGGCGGTGATGTGCATGGCGTTCACGAGCACGAGCCCCTCCTTGACGCCGCTTCTGTGGACGAGGGCCTCGACCTCGGGCGTGATGTTCACGAAACCCATACGAGCGGGGAGGTTGAACGTCAGGTGTTCCGTCAGCGATTTCATGGGGATAGTCCCCTGGCGGAAGCGTGAGAGGGAAGCACGGGACGACCTCCTTGTCGTCCATCGGCGGACTTGCTGCAAATGGAAGAAGCCGCGCCGATCCTCCTTCCTGAACGTGGGGTCTCCCCCAGTTCCGGACGGCGGGCCGTGCTCCTGGTACGCATTGGAAGGTGCGGCGACAGCCGAGGTGCATGCCTGGGTGGCACCGGCGGCTCGATGTCGTCCTGAACTGCAATTCAGGGTTTTATCATGATCGCTGCTTGAACGCGAGCAGCAGCTTCTGGGGTCTGGCCGAGCACAAGGGGCAGAACCGGCTGTTCATCGCCGGAATGTGAAGGGAGAAGCCTACAGCGATCTACTCTGAAATGTCTCCTCAGAGGCGGTTGCCGCTCGGTCGTTGCGAACCTTCGATTGAGACATCCGGGCTGGCGGCCGGACTACCGATCGCGAGACGCCTGGTCAGTCTGCAACCCATGAGCAGACCGCTGTGCCGTGGGATCGGTGGGCCTGACTCAGCAGGCTTAACTCTTACTCACTTTAATGCGTCCGCTTCGGGGTTGGTTGTTTTGGAGGTTCGGATTAAGATTCCGACGTCGACGGCCGACACGGAGAGGCTGCAGACTCCGAAGCATGGTCGCCCGAACCGTCACGGAGGACGGGATGAGACTACTCGCCCTGGTGGACTCGCCTGACCATGTCTGTTGCCGATACCGGGTTCGCGCGTTCGAATCCGCCCTTCGCGACGTCGGATGCACGTTAACGTGCGAGTCGTTGGAGCGAGGCCTCTTCCCCAGGCTTCGCCAACTTCGTTCAGCGGCCCAGTACGAGGCCGTCCTGATACAACGTAAGCTGTTGCCTGCCTGGCAATTGGCTCTCTTGCGTCGAAACGCGAGACGACTGGTCTTCGACTTCGACGACGCGGTGATGCTCCGGGACTCGTTCGACCGACGCGGCCCACATTCGGCTCGTCGTCGGGCGCGGTTTGCGAGAATCGTCCGCGCAGCCGACGTCGTGATCGCCGGCAACGACTATCTGGCAGACCAGGCCCTGCGAGCGGGCGCCTCGGCCGAAACGGTCTGCACGATTCCAACGTGCATCGATCTCAGCCGCTACGCCGTCAAATCGGCGAACCAGCGCGACGGGCCGCCGGAACTGGTCTGGATCGGATCTTCGAGCACGTTGAAGGGGCTCGAAGAACGTCGCGACCTCTGGGAGCGGCTGGGTGCGGAGATTCCCGGCCTGCGTCTCCGCGTCGTCTGCGACCGGTTTCCGCGATTCCAGAACGTCGAGGTCGTGGAAGTTCGCTGGTCAGACGTCGATGAGGCTCGCGACCTTGCGATGGGCGACATCGGCGTCGGCCTGATCCCGGACGACGACTGGAGCCGCGGCAAGTGCGGGCTCAAGATCCTTCAGTATCAGGCCGCGGGCCTGCCGGTGATCGCCAACCGCGTCGGCTCTCACCTGGAGATGATCGAACCAGGAGAGACGGGCTTTCTCGCCGACGATGTCGGCGAGTGGGCGGCGGCGATCACGGCCGCGGCCGATCGTTCGTCCCGCGCTCGGATGGGAGAGGCCGCCCGACGGCAAGTCGAGGAGCAGTATTCGACGGCCGTGTGGGGCCCAGCGTTCGCCGCCGCCGTGACCGGCGTGGACCTCCGAAAGTCCGGCGCGGAAGCACGCAGTCATTCGTACAACCCATGTTTCAACCGGGAGAAGCCGTGGGCCGTCGGCGGCTCACGAGCGACGCCCGCCGCCCCTTCGTCCGGGCGAAGGGTCCGACGGGGATCGGAATAGCACCATGACCGCAATCCTTCCCACCATCCCGGCGAGGTCGTCGGATCACCGGATGTTCAAGCCCCCCGAATGGACCTTCGTGCGGGCCGGCGACGTCGGCTGGTGGCTCCAGGGCCGCTGGCGCGACTCGTTGCTCGACGCCGACGGGCTGAGGCTGGAGCAGTGGCGCAGCGAGGGCCGGCTTGAGATCGTGAAAGAAGGACCGCATCGCGTCGTCTATCGCGTGCAGCTTCCGGATACCGCGGTCTACATCAAGCACTACCTCGTTCCCGATCGACGCGCCAAGTATCGCCAGTGGTTTCGGCGGGGGAAGGGCCGCAACGAAGGCAAGCGATCCTCGCAACTCGCCTCGATCGGCGTGCCGACGATCTCGCCGATCGCGCTCGGTGAACGCCGCCGTCGTGGCTTCCTGTTCGATAACTTCCTGATTACGCGCGAGATCCAGGACGCGCCGCCACTGGACGACTTCGTGGAGCAGGAGTTGCCCAACCTGCCGGAGCCGCGACGTTCCCGCCTCCGTCATCGGCTCGCGAAGGCCATGGGGATCCTCACCGCGAAGCTCCACAACGCGGGCCTGCTGCACATCGACTTCCACCCCGGCAATATTCTGGTGCGGCTTGGACCCGGCGACGAACCCCAACTCACGATGATCGATCTGGACGCGCTCCGGACGTCCAAGAAGCTGAGCTGGCCTCAGGCCCAACGCAACCTCGCGCTCCTCGACCACTACTTCTGGACGCGAAGCACCCGCGTCGACCGGAACCGATTTCTCAAGGCGTATCTCCAGGCTCGCGAGGGCGCTCCGGACTCCGTTCGCGACTTCGCCGTCGGCGTCGAGACCGCAACCCGGCGCTGGGCGGAGCGGCTCTGGCGACGTTGGGGAAAGCGTTGCCGGTCCACGAACAAATACTTCTACGTCTCCAAGTCGAACAACGCCCTTTGCATCGCCTCGCGCGACCTCGACCCATCGGAGGTCGCCCCACTGCTGGTCGATCCCGACGCGGCGTTCAACGCTCCGGGGGTGAAGGTCATCAAGGATTCTCGGACGACCCGGCTGATCGAAGCGACGATGATCGTCAACGGCAAGCCGACGCCCGTCGTCTTCAAGAGGTTCAATCGCAAGAAGTGGATCGACCCCGTGCTGGCCATTTTCAGGCCGTCGCGTGCCTGGCGCTCCTGGCAAGCCGGCCAGCACCTCTCCGCTCGCGGCATCCCCACGCCTCAGAACCTGGCGTTCGTTGCGAGGCGTCGTAAGCCCTGGTTCTCGCCGTTCCAGGGGGTGCTGCCGCACGAGACCTACCTGATTACAGTCGAGCAACTCAACGCGTCGACCCTCTCCGAGCACGTCTACGAGGTCTTGCCGGAGTTGGAGGGAGATGCGCTGCACGCGGAGATCGAGAGACTGACCCAGGCGCTGGCGTCGCTGGTTCGGCTGCTCCACGATCGATCGCTCTCGCACCGTGATCTAAAGGCTTCCAACATTTTGATCCGCCGCGACGCCGAGCCGGGCGAGAGCATCCTCTCGCTCATCGATCTCGTCGGAGTGCGACTAAAGGCTCCGTTGCCGATGCACCGTCGCGTGCAGAACCTGGCGCGGCTCAGCGTCAGCCTGGCGGACGCTCCCGGTCGAACTCGCACGGCGTCGCTCCGCTTCCTTCGGGCTTACTTGCCGCATCGCCTTCAACAGACCGACGAATGGAAGGCCCTTTGGCGGGCCGTCGAGGCAGCCTCGTACACGAAGAAGGCCCGTAATCGCCGCCGCGGTCGACCGTTGTCTTGAACGGTCTCCCTGGAGGAAGGATTCTCCATGCTCACACGCCCTGAGATCCTCCGGCGGCCCCTGCGCCTCGTCTGGCTGGCGTTGCTTCTGGCCGCGAGCGGTTGCTCCACGATCGCGAAACGGGAGCCCTCGCTGCTGCCGACGGCCTATGAACTCAAAACCGGCCCGTTCGTCGTCCATTCCAACGAGGCGATGAAATCCGACGTCCCCGCCGTGCAGGCTCTCGAACAGCTTCGAGGCGATCTCGCGAAGCGTTTGAAGGGGAGCCAGGGCGAAGCCGAGGACAAGGGGCCCATCGAGGTCTACGTTCTCGACGACCGCAGCTCATTCCTCCATCTGCTTCGGTTTTACTTCCCCGAGTTACCGCCGCGCAGGGCGTTCTTCCTGGCCCAGGGAGACGAGCGGATCGTCTACACGTACCAGGGCCCGATGCTCGAAGAGGACCTACGACACGAGGCGGCCCACGCTCTGCTCCGAGGGCGCTTCGGCGACATCCCCCTCTGGCTTGACGAGGGGCTCGCCGAGTATTTCGAGGTCGGTCCTGACGACGTGCACGACCGCGAGTCCCGATTAGCCAAGCTGGAGGCGGACCGCAAGGCTGGGTGGAAGCCCGATCTCGCCCGCCTGGAAGGTCTCGCCGAGGTCCACGAGATGAAACCGCGCGACTACCGCGAGGCCTGGGCCTGGGTCGATCTGATGCTTTCCGACTCAGGTCCGGGATCAGCGGTTCTGGTGGACTATCTGAGCGTTCCGAGCGACCGTCGATCGTTGGCTGATCGCCTCGAATCTCGAGGGATGAACGGTGAGTCGCTGCTCGCCCACATGGACGGGCGACCTCTCAAGCTCATTGCACGGAAGCCGGCGGATCGCCCGGATCGAGCCGTGCGGATGCAGGATCGGGATCTCGAAATTCCTCGTCGGCTTCAAGAACCGAGGCGGCCGAGTTTCCTCCGCCGCCTCGGCGAATTCCTGGGCTTCTGACGGCTCAGTGCGACTTCTCCTCGATCGGGATCGTGTTGATCTTGGCCGCGAGGATGAAGTCGTTCTCGGTCAGGCCGCCGACGGCGTGGGTCGTGATCTCAACGGCCACGTTGCGGTACCCGGCGAGGTGCAGGTCGGGATGATGGCCCTCGTCCTCGGCCAGCTCGCCGACCTTGTCGAAGAATCGGAGGCCCGCGACGAAGTTGCGCGCGCGCCACTCGCGACGAATCCGCTTTCCGTCCGCGCTGAGAGTCCAGCCCGGCACGGTTTGGAGCAATTCAGCAACGTCTCCCTGTGCGAGCGGAGGGACCCCACCCTCGCACGGGATGCATTTCTTGGTGGTCAGGTCGGTCAGGGTTGGCGTGCTCATGGTGAGACTCCCCTGGTGGCGATGGTTCGACCCGGCGAAACTAAGCATGCGAACGCCGCGCCAGGCGCGAAGCCTCAGTGAAAACTCTCGGAATCGCCCGGGAATTCGCCCGAGCGGACGTCGGCGACGTACCGAGCTGCGGCCCCCTGCATTAGTTCGCCGATTTCAGCATACCTCCGCGCGAACCTGGGCCGAAAGCCCTCGATCAGCCCGAACATGTCGTGAACGACAAGGACCTGACCGTCGCAACCGGGGCCTGCACCGATGCCGATGGTCGGAATCGGGATCTCAGCGGTGATCGTCTCCGCCAGCGGGGCCGGAACGCATTCGAGGACGACGGCGAACGCGCCGGCCTCGACGATCGCCTGGGCGTCCGCCCGGATCGCGTCCACCTGACGCTGGACCTTGAACCCGCCGAACTTGCGGACGGATTGCGGCGTCAGGCCGAGGTGAGCCATGACGGGAATCTCCGCGTCGACGACGGCCCGGATCGTCGCCGCCGATCGCCGGCCCCCCTCCAGCTTGACGGCCTGGCAGCGCGTTTCTTTGAGAATGCGGCCGGCGGAACGGATCGCATCAGCGTGCGAGGTCTGGTAGCTGAGAAAGGGAAGATCGGCCACCACGAAGGCTCGCTTGGCCGCCCGGGCGACCATCTCCGCATGGTAGACCATCTGATCGAGCGTCACGCCGAGCGTCGTCTCACGCCCCTGGACGGTGGTTCCCAGCGAATCGCCGACGAGGAGGCAGTCGACGCCGGCGGCGTCCAGCCATCGGGCCGTGGGAAAGTCGTAAGCGGTCAGGCTGGTGATCTTCCGACCCTGCTTCTTCCAGGCGCCGAAATCCAGAACGGTCACGGGGCGGTCTTCACTGGCCATCGGTCGCAGGCTCGTCGGGTTCAAGTTTGGCCAGGACGAAGTCGTAGTGTCCCGGCATCAATTTATAAATATGCGCGAGCGACTCATTCAGATCGAAGCGCAATTGATCGCTGGAATCGGCGTTCAGGTCGGCCGCCCATCGAGCGCCGTTGCGGCGGTAGAGATCGATCAACTCGATGGGGGAAATCAACTGACCTTGCGGCTCCCACTCGGAGGCGGCGCGGGTGGCGGCGGCCATCGTGTACTCCAGCCGACAGCCGCGACGATCGGCGTAGAACAGCAGGGCCTCCGGCGCGACGATCAGGTCGTCCTTCCCCGTCGCCTCGGCGAGTTCCCTCCCTGCTTCAGCGATTCCCAACCATTCGTCGGGAGTGCGCCAGGTTGAGTCGGAGGCCGCGAGGGCGAGCAAGGCGAATCCGACGGCCGCCGAGAATGCGACCCCAGGCCGCCATGAGTCGAGCCGCGCCCAGACGAGTCCCAGCCCGGCCGACGCCACAGGCGCGAGGCACAGCCAGTAGTATTCATGGTGCAGCTTGGATGCGAGCAGGGCCATCGTCGCAATCGCCAGCCCAGCCCAGGTCCACCAGAGTCGGGTCGTCTGGGATTGAACGGAGGACAGGAAACCACAGACCGCTCCGAACAGCCCGAACGGAGTGAACGCCCGCAGCAGGAGAAATCGGCCGGCTTCCTGCCACGTGTCCCATTCCGCCAGAGCTGCCAGACCGACCGCGGCCATCCAGATCTCCCGATTCTCAGCCGAAGCCCTTGAGCCGGAGGTCTGCACGAGGTGGTTGGCCCAGAGATACCAGGCGATCGTCGGCAGCAGAACCGAGCCGCAAAGGAGCGCTGACTTGAGGTTCCGCCGGGGAAGGACGGCAAGGAAAGCCACGGCCAGCAAGTAAGCAGCGGTCGCCTTGGCCGCGATTCCAACGGCCAGCAAGATCCAGCCGCCGACTGTGAGCAGTCGCCTTCGGCTCGATGTTGCGGCGAGATCCCAGCAGGCGAGCCCCGCCGTGCAGGCGCCCAGCATGAGGGCGTCGGGCTGAAAAGCTCGGCCGTAGCGGATCGTGATGGGGAGCATTGAGAACGCCGCCGCCGCCGCGAGCGCAGCTTCCTCGCCCGCGCGTCGCTTGACGAGGGCATAAATACCCCAAGCGCAGAGCGTCGCGGCGAGGGCCGACGCCAGGCGTCCACTCACGTCGAGCGGCAGTCTCGTTGCTTTTCGTAAACCCACGACGAGCGCCTGATAGATGGGCGGCTCAACGGGGAAGTAGTTCGGAAAGGGACCTGTCTCGAGTCGTGGGTGCAGGAAATCGCCGTCGCGCTCGAGATTCCGGGCGACCATCGCCGTGGGAATCTGGCGGCCCACGTAGTTCTCGACGATCGGTTGAGAAGGGTGCAAGGACCGCAGCACGAATCCGGCCGCGAGCACGAGGACCAGCCTTGCGAGCGCGCCTGGGCCCAGGGTTCCATCCATCAGCGCCGGCTCCCGATTCGTCGCAACGTCTTGCATGAGAGTGCGCTCATTTCGCGAATGAGGCGTAAAATCGGTTGCTTCCCAAGGATCGGCGTGTCACGATACGACGAATCCCATCTCGCTTCCAGGTCCCAGACGCGGGCGGTTCTCGCCTCTGCGTCGGACTCGCTTCCAATCCCGTCAGGAGGTCGCCATGCTCGTGAGCGAAGTTCTCGACATGAAAGGCCGTCGGGTGGTCACGATCGATTCAGGGGCGAACGTCCAGGAGGCCGTCGCCAAACTTGTACAGCACAACGTCGGCTCTCTGCCGGTGGTCGACGATGCCGGCCGACTCATAGGGGTCTTCTCGGAACGAGACGTCCTCCGGTTGATGCACCACAGGGGAGAGGGCTTCGGCCGCACGCAAGTCTCCGAGGTCATGACCTGCAACCCGGCCACGTGTCGCGTCGACGACACCGTCGAACAGGTCATGGGTCTCATGAGCGAACGCCGGATCGCCAAGGTGCCGATCGTCGAGGACGACGAGTTGGTCGGCATTGTTTCGGTCGGCGACGTGGTCAAGGTCATGTACGAGAAGGTCTCCACGGAGAACCACCACCTTCTATCTTACATCCAGGGAGGCCTCTAAGGGCCGGCCTCATGTGGTTGAAGTCGAGGAGTCTCCGCGGATTTCCTCCGCGGAGGACTCCGGCTTCAGCTCCGCCGGCAGATCGGAGGGCTTCTTTCGGTGCAGGTCGTGGGTTTTCGGCAACGTGCCGTTCCAGCGGCCGAAGAGGGCCGTCAAGTCCGCCAACCTGTCCTCCTCGGCCGCCGTGGGCCGATCCGGCAGCATCCGCCATCCCCAATTGCCTTCGCCCCGTCCGGGCACATTCATCCTGGCCTGGCTGTCCAGGCACAAAACATCCTGCATCGGCGCGACGGCGATGTCCGCCACCGATCCCCAGGCTTGACGGATGAGATCCCAGGGGAACTCCGCACCGTCTGTGCCGACGAACCGGAGGGCGAATCGGCGCTCTTCCTCGATCTCGTCGAGCGACTGAGTCGACTCCACGTGCTGACTGGTGAGCCAGCCCAGACTGGTGTCGTTGTCGTGCGTCCCCGTGTAGGCGACGCAGTTGGGGACGTGACGGAAGGGGAGATGCTTGTCAGCCTCGGGATCGTTGGCGAAGCCGAACTGGAGTACCCGCATCCCCGGCAGGTCGAACTCGTCGCGGAGCGCCTCCACCGGCGGCGTGATCAGCCCGAGGTCCTCGGCAATGAAGGGCAGATCCGGGAAGTGTTTCCGAAGCGCCGTGAAGAGCGCGGGCCCCGGGCCGGGCACCCACCGGCCGTTCACGGCGGTCTCGGCGCCACCGGGAACCTCCCAGTAAGCCTCAAAGCCTCGGAAATGGTCGATGCGGATGAGATCCACCTGCTTCAGCAACGCTCCGATGCGATGCGACCACCAGGCGTAATCCTCGGCGGCGTGCGCCTCCCAGTTGTACAGAGGGTTGCCCCACAACTGGCCGGTCTCGCTGAAGTAGTCCGGCGGGACGCCGGCGACGAACGTCGGCTTGCCTTCAGCGTCGAGGAAGAAGAGGTCGGGACGCGCCCAGACGTCCGCGCTGTCGTGGGCCACGAAGATCGGAATGTCTCCGATCAACTTGACGTCGTGAGTTCGGCACGTCTCCCGGAGCGATTTCCACTGGAGGTCGAAGACGAACTGGACGAATTCGTGAAACCGGACCGCCTCGGCGGATTCTCTGGCGAAGTCCTCCAGCGCGGCCGGGTCGCGGAGCGCCAGTTCGGGCTCCCACTGAAACCACGCGCTGCCGTTTCGCACCTCCTTGATCGCCATGAAGAGGGCGTAGTCCTGGAGCCACTCCTTTTCCTGGGTGATGAAGCGGTGGAAGTCCGCGTCCGCCGGGGAGAATCGGGAGAACGCCCTGGAAATCAGGCCGTTCTTCACGCGGATCGCTTCGATGAAGTCGACCTCCTCGGTCGGCTCCACGGGGTCGGGCAGCTCGGAGGGTAGGAGCCAACCGCGATCAACCAGGCCCTCGGGGCTGATGAGCAACGGGTTGCCAGCAAAGGACGAGTGAGACTGGTAGGGCGAATTACCCGCCCCCGTCGGCCCGAGCGGCAGGGTCTGCCACCAGCGCTGGCCGGCCTTCGCCAGTGTTTCGACGAACCTGTGAGCCTGCGGTCCAACGTCCCCGACTCCGAATGGGCCGGGAAGCGACGTCGGATGCATGAGGATTCCGCTCGACCTGGGATGTCTCATCTTCGCCCTCTCAGGGAGTCCTATCCACGGCCGAAAGGGCCCGGTTCAGCCCGTCGACTGCAGGAACCGTTCCAGCGCGTCCCGGAAATCGCCCTTGTTCTCAATGTGCGGCATGTGACCGACGCCTGGCAGCACTTCCATCCGAGCCCCCGGAATGCACTCGGCGAGTTCGCGAGCGATCGTCGGGGGGTTGATCAGATCGAGTTCACCCGTCAGCACCAGACAGGGGATGTTGAGCTTCTCGAGCCGGCCCCGCGCTTCATGGGTTGTGGCTGCCCGGGCCTGCCGGGTGAAGGCGGCGGCGTCCTGGGGCCATGGATTGCGTTCGGCGAAACGGATCAGCCCCTGGATCTGCTCCATGTGCTCGTAGAACGGCGGCGCGACCAGCCAGGGGAGCGTTCCGATCGAGAAACGCGCTGGGTCGTCCCCAGCCAACTGGCGGAGCTGGATCCACGATTCCACCACCCCCTTGCGCCAGAGGCTCGCCCCCGCATGCGTCGAGACCAGCACCATTGATTTCAGGAGTTCTGGATGACGGATCGCCGTCTCCTGGGCGACGAGTCCGCCGAGAGACTGCCCCACGACGTGGACGGGTCCGGTCCCAAGCGCCCGGAGCCAGGCCGCGACGTCGTCGGCCATGTCGGCGGTCGTGTAGGGGGCGTCGGCCCGCCAACTGCGGCCGGCGTCCCTGGAGTCGAGAGCAAGCGTCCGGCGCGAACGGGCGAAGTGCCGCTGCACCAGGCTGAAGGCCCTGTGGTCGCCGCCGAGGCCGCTCAAAAAGACCAGAGGCTCTCCGCCTTCTCCCACTTCCTCATAGTAGAATTCGCGACCGTTCAGAGATTGGATGGGCATCAGCGATCCCGGGCTCGACCGATCTCAAGGCGCGGGCCGCCGCCCACGCACATCCGTGATAGCGTATGTCGAACTGATGCCAGAGGAAAGTCGTCCTCGGGAAGGTCGCGGCCAATCGCCCTGATTTCCCCGGATTCCCCCCGAACCCTTGACGCTCGGCGATCGTCGAGTAAGATAATTCTCGTGCCAGCCGCCCCCATCGTCTAGCGGCCTAGGATACTTGGTTCTCAGCCAAGGGACCGGGGTTCGAGTCCCCGTGGGGGTGCTTTGAAAGAGGAAACGACGTCCTTTGCGGCGTCGTTTTTTCATGCGCAGTTCTCCCCTGCGCTCCGGCCTCCTCGATTCCGGCCGTCGCCTTCCCCCGGGCGTACTCTATAGAATCACTTTCGGACGACATCGCCGTCGGCCTACTCCACGTCCAACATACTGCACTCGGAAGCGGGGAGCGGCATGGACGAACCACTTCTCCACGCCATTCAGCGGATGATCGGCCGCCTGACGGCGTTAGCGCGCGAAGACGAAGAGCTTCGAGCCGATCTGCACAAACTCGGCGAAACGCTCATCAAGGCCGCCGCTCCATGCGATCGAACCGACGAAGAAGCAACCGAGACGCCCCCCGTCGACGTCGCAAGCATCCCCACGCCCGAAACCCCGGCGGAGCGGGTCGTTCAGACTCCGCTGCCCGAGCTCACGCTGGGCCGAATCACGCCACCCGCGCCGCGGGCCGAGCCACCAACCACGTTCCGGAACAGCCGCGACGTCGAGGACGAGGATCTGGAGGCGATCGAGGCGCGTTGCCGCCTTAAGGCCGAGGGGCTTCGCTGGGCCTGGGATCGGCGTAGTTCAGACCTTGGTTCGGCCGAGACCGCCGCGAAGGATCGAGACATCATCGAACGCGCGAAGGGCCTGGAGTGCCAGCTTTGGATGAACTCCCCACACTTCCGTGTTCCAGCCGATCCAGGTCGGCTTGATGAGGCTGCCGGTTGCTTCGAAGCCGTTGCGGCGGCGGTGGCCCTCCTGCGTGGGCTTCTCCAAGAGGCCGGAACCGATCACAGGCTCTTCAAGTCCGGCCTGGAGTTGCTTGCCGAGGCGCAATCCGGACTCCGCATCGCGATCGACCGACTCGACGGCCGCAAGGATCCGGATCAGTTCGCCGTTTACACCTGGCTGAGAGGCGTCGCCTACCGCGAGCAGATCTACCTGCCCCGATTCATGACGCTGGATCGGCCCGCCGATCCGGCCGACCATCAGGTCGTCCTGGAACGAATTCGTCGTCTGCACTCGGATCGAGGCGACATCCACCGTCAGACGCGCGAGCGAAAGTCCCTTTTCGGCAAACTCCGATACCACGCGCGACGGGCGCGCGAGGGCCTCGCCGATGAGCACGACTGGCAGAAGATCAATGTAACCCTCGATAACTTGATCGCCGCCGGCGAGCCCCCCAGCAGCGTTGAGATTCGCGAGGAAGTGCTGCCGATCGTCGATCAGCTTCCAGACGTCGGCGAGCCGTCGCGCGGGCTCGTCCTGGTTCTTCGCGAGATCGACTCCTACCTCGCCGCCCGCCGCACGACCAGCGAATCAGACCAGCAGGCCGAGGAGCCACCGACTCCCGACGTGGCCGAAGCTGCCCAACTGCTCGAAGGGAAAACCGTCGTACTGATCGGCGGCGCATGTCGCCCGGGTTCGGAGCGTGCGCTCTGCGAGGCGTTCCGACTGAAGGAGTTAATCTGGGTCGAAACCCGCGAGCATGAATCGATCGAGCGTTTCAAGCCGTTCATCGGGAGATCGGACGTCGCTCTGGTGATTCTGGCCATTCGATGGTCGAGCCATTCCTTCGCTGAGATCAAGCCGTACTGCGATCTTCACGGCAAGCCGCTCCTCCGTCTTCCCCGGGGGTACAACCCCAATCAGGTGGCCAGGGAACTTCTGGACCAGTGCAGCGAACGGCTTCGCGACACTTCTGACGACTCGAACGCCTGATCGTCTGTTCACAAAATGAGCGATGATCGCTCGTCCTGAGTTGCCCCCCCTTGAAAAACCGCCTGCGCCCGGGGGATTATCTGTGAGACGTCGACGTCGGCGGCGAATCATAGAGGTGGAACGTCCGTGCTGACATCAACCGAGATCGACGAGGTCATCGACCAGGTCTTGCGCGGCCACCGCGACGCTTTCCGTTTCATCGTCCGTAGTTACAGCCTGCCGATTCGAGCCTACATCGCCAGCCGACTGCGTCGCGCCGACGACGTGGACGACCTCACCCAGGAGGTTTTCATCGCGGCGTTTCGCGATCTCGCCCAGTATCACCCTGGGGGCGACTTCGGTGCCTGGGTCCGGGGCATCGCCCGCCACAAACTGAACGACTATTTTCGGAGTACGACGCGACGGACGCAGGCCCATGAGCGGTTCCGTCTCGATCTCGCCTCCTCGGTCGAGACCGAGCTGGACGCAGCGGCGACCTGCGAGCCGAGCGATTCCATCGAAGCCCTCTTGCGCTGCATTTCCCGGCTTCCGGAGAAATTGCGGCGAGTCGTAAAGTCGGGGCTGGACGGCGACAAGCCGGCCAGCCTCGCGGAAGAATTGGCCACAACCGTGGGCGCCGTCTACAACCTCCATTATCGCGCCAATCAAGTGCTTCGCGACTGTGTGAAGAAAGAGTTGAGTTGATGGACCCGGACCTTCGAGACCTGCTGGCGGCCTGGCGCGACGACCGCGCGGACCTCGACGACGCGGAGCAGGAGCGATTGCTCCAGCGTCTCCACGCGGACGAAGAACTCCGCCGCGCCTTCGCTGCCGAGCTCTGGATGGACGCCAAGGTCCAGGCCGTACTCACGCCCGAGCCGAATTGGCCCGCGCTCGACGCCTTGATCGACGGTCGCGACGCCGTTCCGTCTCCGATTCCGTCGATCTCGCCGCCAGCGTCGCTCGTGAATTCCTTCCCGTTCACGACTCCACTGCATCGCCGCCCCTTTCTCAGGGCGGCTGCTGCGGCGATTCTGGTCGCGGCGGCCCTCGCGGGCTACTTTCTACGGCCTCGTTCCGAGCCGACCCCTGTTCCACAGATCGCCAAAACCTACGAGAAGGTCGACGCGACCTCGGGGCTGGCGATGATCGTCAAGCTGGACGATGTGAATTGGGGTGCTGGAGACGAGGCCCACCCAGGCGAGGGGGATATCCTTGCTCCTGGCCCGCTTCGCTTCGAGTCGGGCCGAATGATGATCTCCATGCTCACGGGCGTCACCATGGCCGTCGAGGGACCCGCCGAGCTGGATCTCGTGTCGAACGACAAGGTCGTCTGCAAGATCGGGAAAGTCCGGGTTCGCTCCACCGCGGGGAGCCGAGGTTTCATCGTCGCCGGCCCCGATTCCGCCGTTCTCGACCTGGGAACCGAATTCGGGATGAACGTCTCAAAAGACGGGAAGTCTCGCGCCCGGGTGTTCGACGGGGTCGTCGAATCCGCCGTCACGGCCCCGGACGGCAGCCCTCAGCGCACTCGCCTCTTCACCGAGAATCAGGCGTTCGAGATCAACCCGTCGGCAGGCGCGATCGAGAAGATCGAAGAGGTCGACGAGTTCCTGTCAGCGACGAAACTGCAAATACCTCCGCTGAATCTGGCCCCCAGCTACTCAGCGGCCGTTCGCGCCGATGAACCGTGGGGATACTGGAGGTTCGAGTCGATCGAGGAAGCGACGACGCCTAGCGAGGTCGCGGGTCGTCCCGCGTTCAAGGTGATCGGTCCCATTCACACGGTCGAGGCTGGGCCCGAGGATCGTTGCCTGGAATTCCCCGACGGCGACGGATTCCAGTTGCTGGAGTTCCCCGAACTCTGGAGGCCGACGTGGGAGACCGGCTTCGCCTTCGAGTTCTGGGCCGCGCCGGAGAAGATCAACCACAGCAGCCTGGTTTCGGTGCTCGACACCGTGGGGACGGACAGCCATATCCTGCTGCTGGAGATGACCGCGCGGAACCTGCTGCACAAACCGGCGTCCGTGCGATTCCTCCACCGCTGGCCCCCCGGTTGGAGGGGCGGGGACAATCTTTACTCGCAAACGCCCTACGTCCCCTACCGCTGGCACCACGTCGTCGCCCAGTTCCACGAGGGGAAGCTGGAGGTTTACCTCAACGGTCGACCGATGCCGTCGCTGTCCGTCGCGGCCGAGCATGCCGATAAAGGCTTTCGATTCATGCTGGGCCGACTGACCAGCAAGACCGGGCACGGGATCTCGATCGATCGGAACTTCGTCGGGAGACTGGACGAGTTCGCCGTGTATGATCACCCGCTCTCCCTGGAACGAATCCAGGAACACCATCGCCTGGGGTCCAGCGCCGCCCTGAAACCTTAAGCGCGGCGGTGCTTGATCGCAGCTCGCTCGCCTCCTCTCCGGAGTCTGCATCATGCGTTTCTCGCTGCTGAGGTCGGTCGTCCTCGTTCCGTTAGCCCTCTCCTCGACGTTGGCGAGTGGGGCCGCCCCGCTGGAGCCCGCCCCCGCGGGCTTGATGTGCGAGCTGCTGGCCTATCCCGAGAGGACCGCGATCACCGATCCCAGCCCCGAGTTCTCGTGGATCGTGCGATCCTCGGGGAAGGACGACGTGCAGACCGCCTATCAGATCCGCGTCGCCGCAACGGTCGAGGCGCTGGAGCGTCCCACCGACGCTCTCTGGGATTCGGGAAAGGTCGCCTCCGACCGGAGCGTCGCCGTTAGTTACGCCGGGCGGCCGCTTGAGTCGGATCGAACCTATCACTGGCAGGTCCGCACCTGGAACAAGGACGACCACGAGAGCGGCTGGTCGACTCCCCAGGCCTTCCGGACCGGGAAGCTCGCCCCGGCGCATTCGACGGCCCTCTATCCGCTTGAGCAGGTCGAGATCGCCCCAGCCTCTGTGACTCGGACGGCCGAGGGCCGCGACTTTTTCGACTTCGGTCGCTCGGCCTTCGGCGGTCTCAAGCTGATGCTGACCGCGCCGGCGGGGGGCTCGAAGGTCGTCGTCCACCTCGGCGAGAAGCTTTCGGCGCCGCAGACGATCGACCGCAAGCCTCCGGGCTCGGTCCGGTATCAGCGCGTCGAACTGACGCTCCAGCCCGGCAAGCAGACTTACATCGTCCCCTTCCGGGCCGAGGACAAGCGTCGGATGCCGGACGCGATCGGCGCGGTGATGCCGTTCCGTTACGTTGAGATCGAGGGCGCCGCGGGGCCGCTCGATCGCGAGTCGGCCCGGCAGGTCGCGGCGTTTTATCGATTCGACGACTCAGCCGCGCGGTTCACCTCGTCCGACGCCCGGCTGAACGCGGTCTGGGATCTCTGCAAGTACTCGATGAAGGCGACGAACTTCTGCGGCGTGTTCGTCGACGGCGACCGCGAACGGCTCCCGTACGAGGCCGACGCCTACATCAACATGCTCGGCTACTACGCGTGCGACCGGGAGTTCACGATCTCGCGGCACTCTCACGAGTACCTGATGGTGAACCCGACCTGGCCGCCGGAATGGAAACACCACTCCGTCTTCATGGCGTGGTTCGACTACCTCTACACCGGGGACGCCGAATCGCTGGCCGCCTTCTACGACAAGCTGAAAGGCGAGAAGCTACTGGCCGACCGCGCTCGGGGCGACGGCCTCCTCGACACCAAGGGCCTGCGCGACCTCGTCGACTGGCCGATGTCGGAACGGGACGGCTATGAGATGAAACCCGTCAACACCGTCTACAACGCCTTCTACGCCCGGTCGCTCTCGCTGATGTCCGAGATCGCTGCGGCGCTCGACAAGTCCGAAGACGCCTCAAAGTTCCGCGCCGAGGCCGCCCGCGTCACCGCCGCGATTAACGAGAAGCTCGTCGATCGAGCGACCGGCCTCTACGTCGACGGCGAGGGATCGAAGCATTCCTCGCTTCACGCCAACATGTTCCCGCTGGCCTTCGGGCTCGTCCCGGCCGAGCGGAAGGCGAAGGTGGTCGACTTCGTGAAGTCGCGCGGCATGGCGTGCAGCGTCTACGCCGCGCAGTACTTGATGGACGCCCTCTACGACGCCGGCGAGGCCGATCACGCTCTGTCGCTGACCACCGCGAAGAACGACCGCAGTTGGAGCCACATGGTCGAGGGAGTCGGCACGACGATCGCCCTGGAGGCCTGGGACCAGAAGTACAAGCCGAACCAGGACTGGAACCACGCCTGGGGAGCCGCTCCGGCGAACGTCATCCCCCGCAAGCTGATGGGGATCGAGCCCACCGAGCCCGGCTTCCGAACCGTCCGGATCCGCCCCCAGCCCGGCGACCTGAAATGGGCCGCCATGGTGCTGCCGACGATCCGGGGGCCGATTCAGGCGGATTTCACTTCCGCTCCTGCGGAATTCGTCCTCAACGTGGATCTGCCCGCCAACATGAAGGGCCGCGTGGAAGTCCCCCGACCCACCGCCGCCGGCGACGTCAAGGTGACCGTCGACGGGTCTCCCCGCGAGGTGAAGACGGAGGGAAACTTCCTGGTCCTCGAAGGAATTGGGTCGGGACAGCACCGGATCGTCCGGACTTCGCACTGATCCGGTGGTCAGGCGGGGGGCGCATCGATTAAGCTGGTGAGCGACCGCCCCGCGCGGATCGCGAACCCGGCGACGCCACGCCGGGTCCGTCATGCGCGGGCGGGACTCTCCCAGCGCCGTCGTCGAAGCCCTCTTCAGGAAGCCGGAATGTCCGAGAACGAAACCCCCGCAGCCCCCTCGCCGGAGCCCTCGACCGACGCGGCCCGCGCGCGCGTCATCAAAGCGCGGTCGATCCGAGAAGCGCAGGACGCGACCGTCCCCGAGGCCGTCGAACGTCGGAACCCGGAGCGGTTGGCGGTCGCGCTGGAGCACTCCAAGTTGGCGGCGCAGATCGCCGACGACAACCGGGCCAAGGACATCCTGCTCCTGGATCTCCGCAAAGCCACCCCCCTGCTCGACTACTTCGTCATCGCCACGGCGAATTCTCGGCGGCAGGCCAATGCCATCGCCGGCGAAATCGACGCTGAGATGAAGAAGCTCGGCGAGCGGAAGCTGGGGATGGAAGGCGAGGAGGAAGGGAGCTGGATCCTCATCGACTACGGCGACTTCGTGGTCCACATCTTCTCGGGCGAAGGCCGCAGCTATTACGCCCTGGAGGAAATCTGGGGAGACGCCCCGCAGGTCCCCTGGCGCAAGGAAGGGACTTCCCCCCCCACCGCCGAGCCGTCGGCCTGAACGCCCCGTAAACCGTCTGGAATCCCCGCGGATCTCGCCTCATGAACGTCTTGAACCAGTTGCGGGCCGCCTTCGGAGCCGTTACGCCCGAAGGGGGCGACCCGCAGGGCTTCGCCGCCGCCGTTCGACCCGCCAACGACTCCAAGTTCGGCGACTACCAGGCCAACGGCTGCATGGGGCTGGCGAAGGCCGCGAAGAAGAACCCGCGCGATCTGGCGACGGTCGTCGCCGAGGCCGTCGACCTGGAGCCCCTCGCCGGAAAGCCCGAGATCGCCGGCCCAGGCTTCCTCAACGTCCGCCTCCACGACGAATGGATCGCCAATCAGCTTGAGGATCTTCTCCGCGACGGCAAGCACGGCCTGGAATCGCCGAAGCAGGCGAAGACCGTCGTCGTCGATTTCTCGTCGCCCAACGTCGCCAAGCCGATGCACGTCGGCCACATCCGGTCCACCGTGATCGGCGACAGCCTGGCGCGGATCTTTGAGGCCCTGGGGCACAAGGTCGTCCGCGACAATCACCTGGGCGACTGGGGCTCCCAGTTCGGCATGATCCTCTGGGGGTGGAAGAACCACCGCGACGAGGCCGCGTACGACGTCGATCCCGTCGCCGAGCTGGCCCGCCTGTATCGTCTCGCTCAGTCGAAGATCAAGGGGGGCGACAAGGAGGTTGAGGAAGCGGCCCGCGCCGAGACCGCCAAACTGCACGCCGGCGACCCCGAGAATCGCGAGTTGTGGAAGCGGTTCATGCCCTTCTGCCTGGCCGCCCTGCAGAAGATCTACGACCGGCTGGGCGTCCGCTTCGACGTGGAGCTGGGCGAGAGCTTCTACGATCCCATGCTGGCCGACGTCGTGACCGACCTGGAGAAGAAGGGGATCGCCGAGGAGAGCGAAGGGGCGACCGTCGCCTTCGTCCAGGGGATGAAGGCCCCCTTCATCATCCGCAAGCGAGACGGCGCCTTCAACTACGGCACCACCGACCTGGCGACCATCCAGTATCGGGCCCAAACCTGGGATCCCGACCAGATGCTCTACGTGGTCGACACCCGCCAGGGGGACCACTTCAAGCAGCTCTTCGACGTGGCCCGCCGCTGGGGGTATACGAAGGCCGACATGGAGCATGTCGCTTTCGGCACGATCCTGGGCGCCGACCGCCGACCCTTCAAGACCCGCGACGGCGACGTCGTCGGCCTGGAATCTCTGCTGGACGAGGCCGTCGCCGAGGCCCGAAAGGTCGTGGACGCCAACAGCGGCGACCTCGAGCCCGAAGATCGGGCCCGCATCGCCGAGATCGTCGGCCTGGGCGCCATCAAGTACGCCGACCTCTCGCAGAACCGTCTCAGCGACTACGTCTTCGACTGGTCGAAGATGCTGGCCATGAACGGCAACACGGCCACCTACCTCCAGTACGCCTACGCTCGGATTCAGAACATCTTCCGCAAGGGCGAGCTGCGTCCCGAGTCGATCCGCGAACGCGCCCCGGCCATCCTCCTCTCCCACCCCGCCGAACGAGCCCTCGGCGTTCGGATGCTCCGGCTGCCCGAAGTCCTGGAACTGGCCGCGTCCGAGCTGAAGCCCAACATCCTGACCGACTACCTGTTCGACCTGGCCAACGCCTACAGCACGTTCTACGAAGAATGCCCGGTGTTGAAGGCCGAGTCGGCCGAGCGTCGCGACAGCCGGCTCGCCCTCTGCGACCTGACGGCCCAGATGCTGAAGTTCGGCCTGGCCCTGCTGGGCATCGACGTCGTCGACCGCATGTAATTCCTGCCCATTCCCGCGCGACGGAGCCTCCCGCCATGAGGAAGATCGGCCCCCCGATGCTCGTCACGCTCGCCGTCGCCGCCCTGGCGACGGCGACCTTCACCGCCGCCGGCGACGACGCCGCTCCGGCGCCTCACCGTTCGCCCATCGCCCTCTCGCTCTCCACCGACGGCCAGCGACTGCTGACCGCCAACCAGACCGCTGGCACGGTAAGCCTCGTCGATACGGCCGCGCGGAAGGTGCTCGACGAGATCGAGGTCGGCGACAAGCCGGCCGGCGTCGCGTTCGCACCCGGCGGCCATCGCGCTATCGTCGCGAACTGGTACGGCTACGACGTGGCCGTGCTGGAGGTGAAGGACGACAAGCTCCGCGTCGCCGGCCGGATCGAGGTCGGCCCCGAGCCCCGTGGAGTCGCCGTACATCCGGACGGCAAGACGGCGTTCGTGGCCGTCGGCGTGGCGGATGAGGTCGCACGAGTCGACCTGGACGACCTCAAGGTGACGGGCCGCCTCGCGGTGGGCCGGGAGCCCCGGGGCCTCGCGCTTTCGCCCGACGGCAAGACGCTCGTCGTCGGCGACGCCCGCTCGCGCGAGGTCTCCGTGGTCGACGTCGACGCCTTCAAGGTCGCGAAGACCGTCGGGATCGAGGGGGAGAACCTGCGCCAGGTCGTCGTCGCGGCCGACGGACGCTACGCGTACCTGGTCAACATGAAGAACCGCCAGTTCGCCACCACGCGGAACAACATCGACCAGGGCTGGGTCCTCGGCCAGCGCCTGACTCGGATCGACCTCAAGAAGTCCGAGCCCTATGCCACGATCACCCTCGACCCTCGCGGCAAGGCCGCGGCCGACGTCCACGGCGTCGCCGTCAGCCCGGACGGTCGCTTCGTCGTCGCCTCGCTTGGCGGCACCCACGAGCTGATGATCCTCCGAAACGCGCCCGACGTCCTCCCCTGGCGCGTCAACGGCTCTCGCGACCTGATTCAGCCCGAACTGCTCAATGACCAGAAGGGCCGGTTCCGACGCGTGCCTCTGGGCGGCCGGCCGACGGAGCTGGCCTTCGCACCCGACTCGAAGACGGTCTACGTCGCCAACTACCTGGGGGACTCGGTGCAGATCGTCGACGCCGAGACGGGCTCGCTCCTCGGCGAGGTTCCGCTCGGCTCGCCGTCGACGCTCTCGTTGGCCCGGAAGGGAGAGATCCTCTTCCACGACGCCACCCGTTCTTTCAACCAGTGGTATAGCTGCAACACCTGCCACAGCGACGGCCACACCAACGGGCTGCACTTCGACACCTTGAACGACGGGCGGCAGGATCTCAGCAACGCCCACGAACGGAGCCGCAAGAAGGTCCCGACCCTTCGGCGCGTCGCGCAGACCTCGCCGTGGACGTGGCATGGCTGGCAGACGAGCCTGGAAGACGCGACCATTGAATCCTTCACCAAGAGCATGCAGGGGATTAAGCCAACCGACGAGGAAACGCGGGCGATGGTCGCCTTCCTCGAATCCCTTGAATTCCCCCGCAATCCCTACAAGAACGCCGACGGCACCCTGAGCCCTGAAGCCGAGCGCGGCAAGGCCGTCTTCACCTCGGCCAAGGCCTCCTGCAATACCTGCCACAAGGGACCTGAGTTCACCGACGGGAAGATCCACGTCGTCGGCCTTGAAGAACGGGACGACGTCTATGAGGGCTACAATCCTCCCTCGCTTCGGGGCGTTTATGACAAATACCCCTATCTCCACGACGCCCGTTCGGCGACGCTTCGCGACGCTCTTTCCGGCCCTCATTCCACCGAGTTCGTTGGCACGGGCGAGTTGAGCGAGCAGGAGCTTACCGACCTCGTCGCCTACCTCAAGTCGCTCTGATGAAGCTCTCGACGACCCTGCGCGGCGAGTGTTTCGTCTTCCGAAACCTTGCCGACGTCCTCGCGAAAGCCAACGAGGAAAAGTCGGGCGACCAGCTCGCCGGCATCGCCGCACGGACCGAGCGGGAACGCGTCGCCGCCAAGATCGTCCTCGCCGAGTTGACGCTCGGCGAGATCGTCGACAATCCCGTCGTGGATCCCGACGAGGACGAGGTCAGCCGCCTGATCCTGGATTCCATCGATCAGAACATCTTCACCAGGCTCCGAGCCTCCACGATCGGCGAGTTCCGCGAGTGGATCCTCGACGACGCGACGACCGGCGAGGCTCTTGCCTCCGCTCGAACCGCGATCACGCCCGAGGTTGCCGCGGCGGTCGCCAAGCTGATGAGCAACAAGGATCTCGCCGTCGCAGCGGCGAAGATCCGCAACGTCAGCCGTTGCCGCAACACGATGGGCGAGCGCGGGGTGCTCGGTATCCGAGTTCAGCCCAACCACCCGACGGATGACCTTGCGGGGATCCTGCTCTCCGCCGTGGACGGCCTTACGTTCGGCTGCGGAGACGCCGTCATCGGCGTGAACCCGGCGACCGATTCCGTCGACGTGGTTGAGAACATCCTTCGCGGCCTGGCTCGCCTGATTGACGTCTTCGCCATTCCAACGCAGGCCTGTTGTCTGGCCCACGTCACGACGCAACTCGCCTGCCTCGATCGCGGGGCGCCGGTCGACCTCCTCTTCCAGTCCGTCGCCGGGACGCAGGCTGCCAACCGAAGCTTCGGAGTCGACCTGGCCATGCTCCGCGAGGGCCGCGAACGCGTGTTGGAAAGCCACGCCGCGCGCGACGTCCGCTGGGTCGGTTCTCAGGTCATCTACTTCGAAACCGGTCAGGGGAGCGCCCTGTCCGCCGGAGCGCATCACGGCGTCGACCAGTTGACGCTCGAGGCTCGGGCTCACGCCGTTGCGAGAGCCTTCGACCCGTTCCTGGTCAACAGCGTCGTCGGCTTCATTGGTCCCGAGTACCTCTTCGACGAGCGCCAGATCATCCGGGCGGGGTTGGAGGACCACTTCGTCGGCAAGCTGCTGGGACTGCCGATGGGTGTCGACGTCTGCTATACGAATCACGCGGCGGCCGACCAGAACTCAGCCGACAACCTGCTGTTGCTGCTGGCCGCTTCGGGCTGCAATTTCTTCATGGGCGTCCCCTGCTCCGACGACGTGATGCTCAACTACCAGTCGACGAGCTATCACGACGCGCTCGCCGTTCGCGAGCTGTTCCGGCTGCGGCCTGCGCCCGAGTTTGAAGCCTGGATGATCGAGCGTGGACTCGGAGTCGGCGGCTCGCGTCTCGACCATGAAAGGGCTCGTCGACTCGCACTGGAAGGGGTTGAATCCATCCTCTCGGAGGCCGGGAATCACTGATGAACTCGAATCACGAGGCCGAATCCGACGCTCACCGTTTGCGCCGGCTGGGCTACAAGCAGGAGCTGGCCCGACGGCTCAGCGGGTTCTCGAACTTCGCGATCTCGTTCTCGATCATCTGTATCCTGGCCGGCGGCGTCAGTTCGTTCCATCTTGGTCTCTGCAGCGTCGGGGGGGCGTCGATTGGGCTTGGCTGGCCGCTGGTCGCCCTCTTCTCGCTCGCGGTGGCCGCAACGATGGGGCAACTCGCCTCGGCCTTTCCCACGGCTGGGGGCCTCTACCATTGGGCGGCGATCCTCGGGGGTCGAGGATGGGGATGGGCGACCGCCTGGTTCAATCTCGCGGGCTTGATCACGGTTCTGGCTGCGATCAACGTCGGTACATATCGAACGGCGGCGACGGCGCTCGGTTACGCCGTCGGCGGGGAGTCGTGGAGCGAACACCTCGCCCAGATTCTCGTCGTGGTTGCGATCACCGCGTCGCAGGCGGCGATCAACCATCTGGGAATCAGCGCGACGGCGAAGCTCACGGACTTCAGCGGCTACTGGATTCTGCTAATCTCGGCGCTCCTGACGTGCTGCCTGATCGGCTTCGCTCCGTTCCTCGACTTCTCCCGGCTCGTGGAGTTTCGCAACATGAGCGGCGAGGCCGGCGGCGGCGTGTGGCCGTCGACCGAGAGCCTTGCCTTGCTCTTCGCCCTGGGGATGCTGCTGCCCGCCTACACCATCACGGGATTCGACGCCTCAGCCCACGCCTCGGAGGAGACGCTCCACGCCTCAGAGGCCGTTCCGCGGGGCATTGTCCAGTCGGTCCTGATCTCGGGGGTCGCGGGATGGGTCTTGCTCTCGGCCGTGGTGCTGGCGGCACCAAGCGTGCCTGAAGCAGGCGCGATGGGCGAAGGCGCTTTTCCGTGGATTTTGCACGGCGTTTTCCCCACCTGGCTGGCGTCGTCGTTTGCGGCGGCGATCGTCGCCGCGCAGTACCTTTGCGGGCTGGCGACCGTGACGTCGGCCTCGCGGATGGCCTTCGCGTTCGCCCGCGACGGCGGCCTGCCGTTCTCTCACTCCGTGCGCTGGGTCTGCCCGAAGCGTCGCTCGCCGGCCGTCGCGATCTGGGTCACCTCGACCGCGGCCGTGCTATTCACCCTCTACACGCCGGTCTATTCGACGATCACGGCAGTCTGCACAATATTCCTCTACCTCTCGTACGTCCTGCCGAACATCCTGGGTGCGAGAGCTTACGGCAAGACCTGGACGACGATGGGTCCCTGGAGCCTGGGCCGTTGGTACAAGCCGCTGGCCTGGCTGAGCGTGTTGGGTTGCATTGGGCTGATCGGCGTCGGAATGCAACCGCCCAACGATCGTTCGATCTGGGTCGTGGGCGCGATGGCGCTCGTGTTGGCGATGGTCTGGTTCTCCGGCGAGCGTCATCGGTTCCCGGGTCCGCCGATCCTCCGCGAACGAACCGCCGACGTCCCCGAGGAGCCGGCTGCGGCCGTGACTTCATGAGCGACGTCGCACCAATTCCTGAAGGCTCGGATTTCCTGCGCCGCGTGCACGAGCGGACCCCCGCGCGGATTCTGACCGGCCGCGCCGGCGGCTCCTACAAGACGAGCACCTGGCTGGAACTCCGGGCCGATCACGCCGCCGCTCGCGACGCCGTCCGCGACGAACTGGACCTGGAGCGAGACTTCGACAGAGCGTTCCTCGACCGCTGGGAGCTCTTCGAAGTGGCGACGCTCGCCGCCACGAAGGATGAGTACCTGCTGCGTCCCGACCTGGGACGATCTCTGCGCCCGGAGGCACGCGAGGCGATCGTCGCGAGACGACCTCGCGGGGCGGACCTCCAGATCGTCCTGGGAGACGGCCTGTCCGCCGCAGCCTTGATCGCGCAAGCGCCGAGCTTGCTGCCGACTCTGGCCGAGGCGACAGCTAGGATCGGCCTCAACCTCGGTGCTCCGTTCTTCGTGCGACGCTGCCGTGTCGGCGTCATGAATGACGTGGGCGAGTTGCTCAATCCGGCCGTCGTGGTGCTGCTGATCGGCGAACGCCCGGGCCTCGCCACGGCGGAGAGTCTCTCGGCGTACCTGGCGTATCGGCCTCGGCCGGGCGACGACGACTCGCGCCGAAACCTCATCTCGAACATCCACGCCCGAGGCGTGCCGACCGAGCAGGCAGCCGCACGGATCGTCCACCTCGCACGTCGCATGATCGGCGAACAAACCAGCGGCGTGGGCGTCAAGGAAACGTGGACGCCCAGCCTTCCCTCGGCCTGAGTTTTCAGGCCTCGCGGCTGCGTTCGAGCCGCTCTCGTCGCAGCTTCACGCTCTGTTCAAGGCGTTCGCGACAGTCCTGGGCAGTGCGTCCCATGCGGAGGATCGTCAGGACGGGCTCGCCGGCCTCGATCACCGTCCCTGCAGCCGGGAGATCGGCGACCCAAGGCGGTCTGTAGTCCTCGCATTGCCAGTCGTGGTTGTTCTCGCCCTGAAACCTCAAACGGCATGGAGCATACACGACGGCCTTGCCGTAGACCCACGCATCATGCAACGGCCTGGGACCCATTCCCAGTTCGTCGTTCAGGCACGCCCGGATGTGGTCGGCAAGAAAGGGACGCTGGTAGACGGCCTCATACAGCTCCACCGAGGCCGTGTAGCGCGGGTTGACCTCGATCGTCCAGGGGACGTCGTCGTTCAGGATGAAGTCGACCCCGAAGAGTCCGACCAGACCGAAATCAGCCGCCAGTACATCCCCCACCCGGCGGACAGTCTCCGTGGCCCCTCCGACAGGCCACGGGGCGATATTGCCGCCGTACAGGAAAGGCGTATCCGGCGGTCCAGGCAATTGCAGGGCCGTTCCGATCAGTCGGGACTTCCCCGCGGCGGCAACGAAGAGAGCAGAGTACGTCTCGCCCTCGATAAACCGCTGGCAGTAATCGTCGGGGCCGGGATCGTTCGTCGCCGCGCCCTCCCATTGGACGCTCACTCCTCCCGCGCTCACTCGCGACTTCCTCAGCCAGCGGCCGGCGCTCTTCCTCGCCTCGGCCGGGATGCGAAGTTCGGGGGCCGGCAAACCCGCCTTTCCGAGAGACGCTGACACGAGCCAGGGATCGCGCACTCGGCGAAGGACTTCCGGCCCGTTGCCGAGCCGCCGGCCCACCCCGGAAAGACGCTCCACCAGATCGGGACGCCCCTCCATCGATCCGGTGTACAGCCAGTGAGGGCATCCGAACGAAGCGGCGGTGCGTTCCAGGTCGTCGGCGTCGCGATCGGGATCGAACCGAGCGACCGGCCAACGTTCGGCCAGGTCGGTATCGGCGAAGAGGTCCATGCAACGCGGGCGCAACCCAGCGCGATACGCGGAGAAAGCAGCCGCGCGGGCGGTCGCACCGATAATCAAGACTTCATCTACGCCATACATGAAAAAACCCCGCCCCGGCTGGACCGCGGCGAGGCTCCTGGTGGCGCCGGACGTAACGTCCGATCCCTGAAGGGCGTCAATCGACCTTCGCGATCTTCTCAGTCGGGGTCAGGATCTTCTTGCCGTCCTTCTCGACGCACGTCCCGACGACCTTGACCTTCACCGGGCTCTCCTTCTTGGCCCCACAGATGCCAAGGCCGGTGTGCGCATCCTTGAAGAACTCGTTCTTCTCCAGATAGTACTTCGTCTTCTTGCCGTCCTTCTCGACGGTGACGACGTTCTGGCAGGTCTCCGTCTCGCTGAGGGCGCATTTGGCGCAGAGGCCTTCGCCCTCGATCGTGATCTTCTTGCCGTCGTCGGCCACAGCGACGCCCAGGCCGATCGTCAGGACGCCGCAGACGGCGAGCATCAAGAGCTTGTGCATCGTTCTTCTCCGTAGGGGGGGAAGTCGGGAGCCGGGCCGGGCCGCGGCCGAGGAGGGATCCTCGAATAAGGGCCGTGGTGAGCCCGCTCGACAAGTATTCAACCATCTGGGACGACGGGAAACAACGGGTTTCGACACTCTCGCCGGTTCTTCCGGGGGGTTGCCCGCCGGGAGGCGTACGTCTATCATGCGGGTCTCGCCCGCGCGTCACTCGTTTGGAACGTGCGGAGTTCGATTGCGCGGCGGCGGTTTCGACGAACGTCGCGCGAGTTCCTTTTCTCTCTTCCGGGAGTGCGACGCGATGGCCGGCGATATCCTTATGAACATCGGCGAGGCTCTGGTTGGCGAAGGCAACGAGATCGCCCACATCGACCTCTTGATCGGCAAGAAGGACGGCCCGGTCGGCGTCGCCTTCGCGAACGCCCTGGCCAACCAGTCGCACGGCCACACCAACCTGCTGGCCGTCCTCACGCCGAACCTGCTCGCCAAGCCGGCCACCGTGATGATCACGAAGGTCACGATCAAGGGGATGAAGCAGGCCGTCCAGATGTTCGGCCCCGCGCAGTCGGCGGTCGCCAAGGCCGTCGCCGACAGCGTCGCCGAAGGCGTCATCCCGGCCTCCGCGGCCGAAGACCTCGTCATCGTCTGCGGCGTGTTCATCCACCCCGAAGCCGAAGACAACGCCAAGATCCTCAAGTTCAACTATGAGGCCACCAAGCTCGCCATCGCCAACGCGATGAAGAACGAGCCCAAGATCGCCGAGATCACCGCGAAGAAGGACTCGGTCGAGCACCCCTTCGCCAAGTGACGACCCCCGCCGACGCCGGCCGCGATCCCGCGCCGGCGTCGGCTCGCCTTCATCCCTCCCCACTGCGCGGCGAGACCGTCATGGCCGACGACAAAGCCTCGATCCTGATCCAGCTCGACGTCGACCCCCAACCCAGCGTGTTCGACGCCGTCGTCGCTGTGGATGCGAAGGTCGATCATCTCTTCCGGCACGGCGACGTCACGCCCGAGAACGTCAAGGATCTGGTCTACGGCGCTCTCTTCACGCGAGGCCCGGCCGACCTCCACCGCACGGCCCTCTTCGTCGGCGGCTCGGACGTCTCCAAGGCCGAGGCCGTGCTGGAATCGATCCGGAGCACCTTCTTCGGCCCCTTCCGCGTCTCCGTCCTTCTGGACGCCAACGGCGCGAACACGACGGCCGCCGCCGCCGTCCTTTCGGCCGAGAAGGGAATGGGCGGATCGCTCGAAGGCGTGAACGCGGCGGTCCTGGCCGCGACCGGGCCTGTCGGCCAGCGCGTCGCCCGGCTACTGGGGAGACTCGGCGCCAAGGTCGCCGTGGGCTCCCGCGACGAAAACCGCGCTGCGAAGCTCGCCGATCAGCTTCGCGAAGCCACCGGCTCGACGTACGTACCCTTCAGCAACGCCTCGCGAGACGCGATGCAACCAGCCCTGGAACAGGCCTCGTTGATCGTCTCCGCCGGCCCTGAAGGGGCGCGGCTGCTGCCGGCCTCCCAATGGCAGGGGCTGAAGGCGCTGAAGGTCGTCGTCGACCTCAACGCCGTCCCCCCTACCGGGATCGAAGGAATCGAGCCCAACGACAAGGGCGCCGACCGCAACGGCGTCCGCGCCTGGGGCGCGCTCGGAGTCGGCGGCCTCAAGATGAAGATCCACAAGCGGGCGATCCAGGAACTGTTCCGCTCCAACGATAAGATCCTGAACGCGGAAGAAGCGCTGGAGTTGGGTCGCGACCTCGGCTGAAGCCGCGCCCCTCGAATCGCCTTAGAGCGCTGATCGCTTGGGTTGCACACGGAGCGGAGGGGTAAACGGGGACTGGCTCCGCAGCGCAGCGGAGGTGCCTGTCCCCCTTTGCTCCCCCATTCTCCTCCGCTGGACGCAATCCAAACCGACGGCGCTCTACGGCAGAGGGATTCCGGGAATCCGGCCGACAGTCGTGGTCTGAATTCGGCCGATGTACATATCTGAGGCGATATAGAGGACGCTGCCGTTCTCGCCCCAGGCGCAATTGCCGCAGGCTTCGCCGGTCGCCAGCGTGCCCAGATGCTTGCCTTCGGGCGAGAAGACCAAGACGCCGCCCGGCCCGGTCGCGAAGACGTTCCCCGCAACGTCGACCTTCATCCCATCCGGCAGTCCCTTTCGCTTGCCGGCCAGCGGCGTGACGTCGGCGAAGACCTTGCCGGCGCCGAGGGTCCCGTCGGCCGCGACCGGGAAGGCCATCCAGATCGCGTGTTTCGGGTCGGAGTTCGCGACGTAGAGCGTCTTCTCGTCGGGAGAGAATGCGATGCCGTTGGGGAAGTCCAGCTCGCGCGTCAACAGCGTCATCGTTCCGTCGGTGGACAGCCGGTAGACGCCGCAGAAGGCCAGTTCCTTCCCCTGGTCGTGATGCTCGCCGAGCAGGCCGTAGGGCGGGTCGGTGAAGTAGTAATCGCCGTTCGATTTGAAGACGCCGTCGTTGGGGCTGTTGAAACGCTTCCCCTCGAAGCGATCGGCGAGCGTCTCGAAGCCCCCGTCGGCCTTGAGCCTACCGATGCGGCGGTCCCCGTGCTGGCAGAGTACCAGACGCCCCTGGGGGTCGAAGGTCAACCCGTTCGATCCCGGCTCGCCGCCCCGCGCGACCGTCCCCGTGTATCCGCTCGGCTTGAGGAAGTCGCCGGTCCCGCCGTCCTTCGTCCACTGGTGGACCACGTTCAAGGGAACGTCCGAGAACAAAAGCCGACGCCCAGCGGAATCCCAGACGGTCCCTTCTGACCAGTCGAAGCCCTCGGCGATCCGCTCCACTCGCGCGTTCGGGGCGATGAGCCGGTCGAAGGCTGGGTCATTCCGCTCGATGGTCCCAAGTGTCGGAGGCGACTGAGCGAAGGCGGCCCCCGTCGCCTGGAGGGTCGCGGTGACGAGCCATGCGGCGACGAACCGCTGGTGTTTTGAGATTTTCAAGCCTCGAAGCGAAGTCATCGTTCAGCGTCTCCCTGGGTCGGATCATTGGCGTCGCGGGAGGTCCCACGAACCGAGGCTATCCGACCACCTGGGCCGCCGCAACGATCGGCCAGCACCACGGGAACGCACCCTCCGCGCGCGCCGCCGCCCGGCCGCGAGAACTCGCGAGCCGGGCGGTGTCAATCCAATCGTCGAGCCGGAACTTAGCTCAGGCGACGGCCTTCACTTCGTCGTCGGCTTCGGCCTCGTAGACGAACAGGTTGGCGCGGTGGAACTCTTCGTGGGTGACCTCGAAGTTGGCGCCGGCGATGGCCCACATCCCCTCGATCACCTCACTGGGGTCGCCTTCGGGCTCGTCCCAGGTGGCGACCATCGTCTCCTCGCCGCGAACCAGAACCTCAAGCCCCTGGTCCACCAGGTAGCTTTCGATCTCCGCGCGGTGGGCGGGGTCGACGTTGAAGGTCCAGCGGATCAACTCGATGCTCAGGGTGGTTTCTTCGGCGCTCATGGCTCATCTCCCTCCGTGGATTGCATGATCCCGACGTCTCTTCTCCCATCGACCCCTTCACGACACGGCTTGAACCAACGCCCATCCACGTGACAAGATCAAGTAAGCGTTGATCCACTGGGCGAACCCCGTGGGGTCGCGCCGAGTGTCAGGAGCATGCAGGCTATGACGATTGTTCAGAAAATGCGGAGCGAACTCACCCCAGCGATGAAGGCTCGCGACAAGGCCAAGACCGATTTTCTTCGGTACTGGATCGCCCAACTTACACTGGGCACCGGCGAGGAAATGGCCGACGCCGACGCGATCAAGAAGATGCGCAGCGTCCTGAAGGAGGCGAGATCGGGCGTCACGACGTTCACCGCCGAGGAAGTGGCCCAACTCAGCCAGTGGGTTCCCGCCAGCCTGAGCCCTGAACAGATCCGGGAGGCGCTCGCGCCGGCGGCCGAACAGATTCGTTCGGCCCCCAAGGATGGAATGGCGCTGGGAATCGCCATGAAAACGCTGGCGGGAAAGCAGGTCGAGACGGAAGACGTCAAGGCGGCGGTGTCGGCCATTCGCAGCGAAGCTTGACCCTCCGGGAGCCGATTGTTTAACGTAAATGCCAGTCGGCTCCCGAGTCCGGCCCACGCCCCGCTGACCCTTGAGGCGGAACCGCATGCTCGTCCGTCCTACCCTCCGACTGGCTGGGGGCTTCGCGATGGCCCTGGCAGCCGTCGCGCCCGTCGGTGCGCAAGAGCCGAAGGACGTGGCCGCCAGGGCCCAGAACATCCTCACTTCGCGCTGTCTTAAATGCCACGGCGGCGAGAAAACCCGCGGCGGCCTGCGCGTGGATGGTCGCGAATCCCTGCTCAAGGGAGGCGAGCTCGGCCCGGCCGTCGACCCCGCGACCCCGGCCGAGAGCCTTCTCCTCAAGGCGGTTCGCTACGAGGACGGTCTGGAGATGCCCCCCTCGGGCAAGCTTCCGGAGGCCGAGGTCAAGACGCTGGCTGAGTGGGTCGCCGCCGGCGCTCCCTGGTCGGGAGAGACGACGCCCGCCCCCACATCCGCCGAACCGGCGAAGCCGGCCGTCGCCACGACCGCCTCCTGGCCCTACCGCCAGGTCGTCCGCCCGGTCGTCCCGACAGTCAACGGCCGCGACTGGTCTCGGAACCCGATCGACGCCTTCATTCTGGCCCAACTCGAGCCCGCCAAGCTCGCCCCTGCCCCCGAGGCCGATCGCCGGACGCTGATCCGTCGCGCCACCTTCGACCTGATCGGCCTGCCGCCGACTCCCGCCGAGGTCGAGGCCTTTGAGGCTGATCCCGCCCCGGACGCCTACGATCGGCTGGTCGACCGCCTACTCTCCTCGCCCCAGTACGGCGAGGCCTGGGGACGGCACTGGCTGGACCTGGTCCGCTACGCCGAGACCAACGGCTACGAGCGTGACGCCGGCAAGCCGTACATCTGGCGGTACCGCGATTACGTCATCAACGCCTTCAACAATGACAAGTCGTTCGACCGGTTCATCCTCGAACAGCTCGCTGGTGACGAGATCGCCCCGGACTCGGTCGAGGAGCAGGTCGCCACGGGCTTCTATCGGCTCGGCCTCTGGGACGACGAACCGGCCGACAAACCCCAGGCGCGTTACGACACGTTGGACGGCATCGTCTCGACGGTCGGCCAGGTCTTCCTGGGAATGACCGTCAACTGCGCCCGCTGCCACGACCACAAAAAAGACCCGATCCCTCAGTCCGACTACTACCGGTTGCTCGCCTTTTTCATCGACATGGGCGGGCAAGACGGGCTGGCGACCTCGAAAGTCGGACCGGAGGCCGTGGAGGTGATGGCGGCTCGCGAACGGGGACGCGCTGAGGCCCACGTCCTCCTGCGAGGCAACCCCAACCTCACGGGCCCCAAGGTCGAGCCGGGCGTCCCCGGCGTACTCGACAACGGCCAGGCGACTTTCGGGACGGGCTCCGGCAAGCGTCGGGCGCTCGCCGAATGGCTTGCCGACCGGCGAAACCCGATGACGGCCCGGGTGCTGGCCAATCGGCTCTGGCAGTACCACTTCGGCCGGGGCCTGGTCCCCTCCCCCAACGACTTCGGCAGTCTCGGCGAGCCTTCCACGCATCCGGAACTGCTCGACTGGCTGGCCTCGGAACTGGTCGACGGCGGTTGGAAGATCAAGCGCATGCATCGTTTGATCATGCTGTCGAGCGCCTACCGGATGTCGTCGCGGCCGTCGAAAGAGGCTCTCGCGAAAGATCCAGGCAATCAGAAGTTTCAGCACTTCCCCATGCGGCGGATGACGGCCGAGGAAGTCCGCGACTCCATGCTGGCCGTCGCCGGCGTGCTCAACCCCAAGGCCGCCGGCCCGGCCGTCTGCCCGCCGATCCCCGCCGAAGTGCTTGCGGGGCAGTCGCAACCCGGCAAGGGGTGGAAGGTCGCGTCCCCCGAGGAGTCGGCTCGCCGGAGCGTTTACGTCCACATCAAGCGTTCTCTCGCGCTGCCGATCCTGGCCACCCACGACGCGGCCGACACCGACTCCAGTTGCCCCGTCCGATACACGACGACCGTTCCCACCCAGGCGCTCGGCCTCCTGAACGGGTCGTTCTCCAACGAACAGGCGGAGAAGCTGGCCGACCGGCTGGCCGCCGGAAATCCGGGCGACCTTGCCGGGCAGGTTCGTCGTGCCGTCCTGCTGACGACGGGCCGCGAACCGACGGCCGACGAGACGAAGAGGGACGTCGCCTTCATCCTCTCGCTCCGGGAAGAGGCGGGTCTTTCCGAGCGAGCGGCGCTCGTTCAATACGCGTTGCTTTCGCTCAACGCCAACGCATTCCTTTATATCGACTGAGGACGACGCCCATGCAACGCCAAGGCGACTTCTGCGGCCGAACCCGCCGCGAGTTCCTCTGGGAAGCCGGCGGCGGCTTCACGGCCGCGGCGCTGGCCGGATTGCTCTCGCAGGACGGCTTCCTCGGTCGCCAGGCTCGCGCGGCCGACGGCGTGACGCCGTTCGTCAACCCGCTCGCCCCCAAGGCCCCGCCCAAGCTGGGGAAGGCCAAGAGCGTCATCTTCCTGTTCATGTACGGCGGCCCCAGCCACGTCGACACCTTTGACTACAAGCCCCAGCTTTACGGGCTCGACGGCAAGACGATCGAGGTGAAGACGTTCGGCCGCAGCGGCAAGAAGAACGAGGGCCGCGTCGTTGGGCCCAAGTGGCAGTTCCGCCCTTACGGCGAATCTGGCAAGATGATCTCCGACCTCTTCCCCAACCTGGGGACGTGCGTCGACGACATGGCCTTCATCCACTCCATGTACGCCGAGTCGCCGATCCACGGTTCGGCCATGCTCATGATGAACTCGGGCCGGATCCTCAGCGGCCATCCCTGCCTGGGCTCGTGGGTCACCTACGGTCTCGGGAGCGAGAACCAGGACCTCCCGGGCTTCGTCGTGATGCTCGACAAGACCGGCGGCCCGATCAGCGGCGCCAAGAACTGGTCGAGCGGCTACATGCCGGCCGTTTATCAGGGGACTGTCATCCGTGCGGATGGCATCCCGATCCACGACCTCGCCCCGCCCCCGGGCGTCGAGCGTTCACTCCAGCGCCGAGTTCTGGACCGACTCCGCGAGAAGAACGAGGAGCACCGAGCGCCCCGGACCGACAATTCCGAGCTGGCCGCGCGCATCGCTAGCTACGAGCTGGCCTTCCAGATGCAGCAGCATGCCCCCGAGGCCGTTGATTATGGCCAGGAGAGCGAGGAGACGAAGGCTCTTTACGGCATCGACCGCCCCGAGACGGCCGACTTCGGCCGCAAGTGCCTGCTGGCCCGCCGGCTCGTGGAGCGTGGCGTCCGGTTCATCCAGGTCTATTCGGGCGGCGCCCACAACGACGACAACTGGGACGCCCACGGCGACCTGGTCGCCAACCACACCCGCCACGCCGGCCGGACCGACAAGCCGATCGCAGGGCTCATCAAGGACCTCAAGCGCCGCGGGCTTCTCGACGAAACCCTGATCGTCTGGGGCGGCGAGTTCGGCCGTCAGCCAACCGCTGAATACGAGAAGGGGACCGGCCGCGACCATAACTCCTACGGCTTCACCGTCTGGATGGCCGGCGGCGGCATCAAGGGGGGCGTGAGCGTCGGCACGACCGACGAGATCGGCAGCCGCGCCGTCGACGACCGCTTCCACGTCAAGAACCTGCACGCGACGATCCTGAACCAGCTCGGCTTCAACCCGGACGCCCTTTCGTACTTCTACGGCGGGCTCGACCAGAAGCTGGTCGGCGTCGAGGGTGCGGAGCCGATCCACCAGCTCGTTTGAACCCAGCCGGAGTCTCTCTCCATGAAACGGCTGTCGACGCTCCCTGCGCTTTTCCTATTCCTCGTCGGCTCCGCCTTTGCGGAGCCTCCGACGACCAAAAACGCCGAGTGCCGACGAGCCGTCGAGCCGCCTAAGCTCGACGGCAAGCTCGACGACCGCTGCTGGCGCGACGCCAAACCGATCACGGAGTTCGCCGCCTTCTGGATCGGCGAATCTCGACCCGGCACAAAAGCCATGCTCGCCTGGGACGACGAGTTTCTCTACTACGCGGGCGAGATGTCCGACGCCGAGCTTCGCGCCTCGGGCCGGAATCGCAACGACCACCTCTGGGAGGGGGACGTCTTCGAGATGTTCTTCAAACCGCGCGACGATCAGCCCGCCTACTACGAGTTCCAGGCCAATCCGCTTGCCAGTGTCTTTGAGGTGGCTTTCCCGAAGCGTGGGCCGCTCGGGCACGCGTTCAACCAGGAGCCGGTGCTGGGGAACGAGGCGGTCGTGGCCCTGCAGGGGACGCTCGACCGACCGGGCGACATCGACGAAGGGTGGACGGTCGAGGGGCGAATCCCCTGGAAGGCCTTCACCCCCACGGGCGGGCGACCGAAGTCCGGCGACGCCTGGAAGTTCGCCATCTGTCGATACGATTACGGAGCGGAAGGGACCAAACCCACCACGATGAGTTCGGCCCCGCTCACCCTCCAGAGCTTCCACCGCTTCGAGGACTACGGCGTCCTGAAGTTCGTCGGACCCTGACCTGGGTCGTCAGTCTTTGCCACGCTCGCGTTCGCGGCGGACGGTGACGCTGCGGCCCTTGATCCGGGCCCCTCGGAGGGCGTCGATCACGGTGTCGGCGAGTTCGCTGGGGACCTCGACGAGCGAGAAGCGGTCGGCGATGTCGATATCGCCCACCTGGCGGCCAGTGAGGCCCGCCTCACCCGTGATGGCGCCAACGAGATCCTGCGGCCGGACGCCGGCCGCGCGGCCGGCCCCGACGAACAGCCGGGTCATATCGGCCCCCCGGCTCTCCCCACCCCCCGGTCGACGACGCTCGCGAGGGCCGCCCCGGCCAGCGCCGCCGCCTCGGCCGTCGCGGAACGGACGCTCGCGGAAGGGCTCGACGTCTGGAATCTCCTCCTCGTCTCCGTCTTCCGAGCCGATCGACTGATGGAGCAGCTTGGCGGCGGCCATTGCGACGTCCATGACGTCGAACTCGCCGGCTAGCGACTCGACGATGACCCGGTAGCGTTCCAGTTCGCCGTCGACGATCGCCTCGCGGATCGAGGCGCGGGTCAGCTCAAGCCGACGCGCCCGCAGGTCGGCGACGGTCGGGATCTTCTCGATGGCGATCTTCTGGCCGGTCGCCTGCTCGATCATCCGAAGCTGGCGATGCTCGCGAGGCTCCGCCAGCGTGATGGCGACCCCCTCACGGCCCGCCCGGCCGACGCGGCCGATCCGGTGGACGTAAGACTCGATCTCGACGGGGACGTCGAAGTTGATGACGTGCGAAAGGTGCTGGATGTCCAGCCCGCGAGCGGCGACGTCGGTGGCGATCAGCAGGTCGGCCGTCTCGCCCCGGAACTTCTTCATCACGCGGTTGCGCTGTTCTTGCGTCATCCCGCCGTGCAGACCTTCGACCCGGCAGCCACGGGCGCCGAGGGTCTCGACGAGTTCGTCGACCTCGTTGCGGCGGCGGCAGAAGACGATGGCCGCGCTGGGGTTCTCGATGTCGAGCACCCGGCCGAGGGTCGCCAGCTTGTGGCCGCGCGGGACGATGTAGGCGGTCTGCTTGACCAGCGGGACGGTCCCCGGCGCCGAAGGCTCGCGCTGGATCTGGACCTTCTGCGGCTCGGTCAGGTGCTTGCGGGCGATGGCGGCGATCCGCGGCGGCAGCGTCGCGGAGAAGAGGACGGTCTGACGCTCCTTGGGCGTGTCGGAGAGGATCGATTCGATGTCCTCGGCGAAGCCCATGTCGAGCATCTCGTCGGCCTCGTCCAGCACCACGATCCGGATGCCGTCGAGCCGGAGGCTCTTGCGCTTGATGAGGTCGAGGGCTCGTCCCGGCGTGGCGATGACGACGTCCGACCCACGCTCCAACGCCCGGATCTGAGGGCCGTAGGCCTGGCCGCCGTAGACGGGCAGGACGCTCGCTCCCAAAGGACGACCGTAGCGGTGAACGGCCTCGGCGACCTGCATCGCCAACTCGCGGGTGGGGACAAGAACCAGGGCGTAGGGGCGGATCCGCTTCTTGTCTTCCAGCGAGAGCCGGTGAAGCAGCGGCAAGGCGAAGGCCGCCGTCTTGCCCGTCCCCGTGGCCGCCTGGCCGATGAGGTCCTTCCCCGTCAGCAAGATGGGGATGGCCTCGCGCTGGATGGGCGAAGGCTCCTCATAGCCGAGGCCCGTCAGCGCCTCCTGCAGTCGCGGGTCCAGCCCCAACGCCGAGAACCCCGTATCCACCGCTTTCTTCGAGCCCTTCTCACCCATCCGCGATGACCTTCCCTTCCCACGCCGCCGCCTTCCGAAACAAACCAAGAGGGTAACAAATTCTCAATCCATCGTCCATCGTCCACTGATCTGGCATTGACGTTCTCAGCCTTCGCTCCCTTCAGCGGGAACGGGGGGCACAACTCCCAGCGAGGTAATGAGCGCCACGTCGATGAAATCCCAGGTTCCGTCAGGCGTCATGCAAACGACCGTGCGACGGGCGTCGACGTCCCAGGCGACCACATCCGGGTGCTTCACGACCAACTCGCGCCCGTCGGCGGTTCAAATCGTGAAAGGGAGGAAGGGGCGACGATCCTTGGCCTTCTTGAGATCCTCGATTCTCACGGGCGAACCTCTGGCTTCACGATAGGGCACGTCTTATCGGAAAGAAGCGCAGCGCCTCCTCGCAAACTATCGTAACGGTTCGCGACACCCTCGACGATGTGAGCGACGCCGCCGCGCCCTTGCATCGCGCGGCCGACGTCCAGCCGGCCGCACGATGCAAGGAGCCGCGAGTCGATCAAACGTCACACTGAGTCACAGCCTGCTTGAGCCCTTCCAGCGGGTCGCGGGTCGGGATGAACTCGTGGCCGACGTATCCCTGGTAGCCGATGTCCAGCAGCGCGTGCATGAGCGGCGGGAAGTAGATTTCCTGCTTCTCATCCATCTCGCCGCGCCCGGGGTTGCCGGCTGTGTGGATGTGGCCGATGTAGTCCTTGTGCTGGTGCAGCCGGCGGATGAGATCGCCGTCCTGGATCTGCACGTGGTAAAAGTCGAACAGAAGCTTGAGCCGAGGGGAACCGACCCGCTTGAGGATATCGATGCAATACTCGGTGTGATTCCCCTGGTAGCCGGGATGCCCCTTCATCGGGTGGTCGTCGGCGCGGGTGTTGAGCATCTCCAGGCACATCGTCACGCCCTTCTGCTCGGCGTAACCGACGACCTTCTTGAAGCCCTCCACGCAGTTGTCGGCCCCCTGCTCGGCTGTGAGCCCGTCCTCGTAGCCCGTGAAGCAGATGACGCTGGGGAAGCCGAACTCGGCGCACTCGTCGATCGACTTCTTCGTGGCGGCGATCACCTGGTCCCAGTGCTTGGGATTGTTGAAGCCGATCATGAACGGCGGGGTCTCGCCCAGGTCGATCTGGGCGATCGCGTTGGTGAGGCCGGCCGCCTTGAGCTTGGGATACATCGACGGCGGGGCCAGTTCGACGCTCTGGCAGCCGAGATCCTTCGTCATCCCGATGAACGCGTCATGGTCCTTCCAGTAGGGCTCGTAGCACCAGTGGACGAGCGACTGCTTGATCCGGCCGTTCTTGATCAGGGACATGGGCTTGGCCTTCGCGGTTCAGACGCGCCCGTCGGACCGATCGCCGTCGCGCCGGCTGAGGCCGGCGTCGGCTTCGTCGCGGGTGCGGTCGATGGGATCCAGAGGTTCGGGGAGGTCCCCCCAGGTACGCCCCGGCCGTTGAGCTCGCAAGAACGCGGGGCAGTGCCCGCCACGATACGTCAGCGGTCGCGCGTTTGCGAGGCTCGACCACGAAATCGCTCGCCTGAGCCGGGGCGTTGCCCGGCCCTCCCGGCTCCGTTAGAGTAGCCCCCGATCCGTCATGCACCATCGCCGCCTGGGTCGGGCCGGCTGTCACGAGGACCAATCGATGCGAGGCGTCTGTACGCGTCTGATCGCCGGGGCGATGTTGTTCGCCGCTTCAGTCACCCCGAGGGTTTCGGCCGCCGCCGACGCCCCCGTGGGCCTGATCTTCGATACCGACATTTGCGGCGACGTCGACGACGTCCTGGCCCTGGGCATGATCCACGCGATGGAATCCCGGGGCGCCTGCAAACTGCTGGCTGTCACGGTGAGCGTCGACAATCCCAAGACGGCCCCGTTCGTCGACCTGGTCAACACCTTCTACGGCCGTGGCGAGGTCCCCATCGGCGACGTCGGCGACGGCGGCGTGAAGCTGGAGGGGAAGTACCTGAAGATGGTCGACGCCGTCGACGACGGCAAGCCGCGATACCCCCACGACCTCTTGACCGCCCCACCCGCAACGGCCGTCCTCCGGAAGGCGCTCGCGTCCCAGCCCGACAAGTCGGTCGTCATCGCGCAGGTCGGCTTCTCGACCAACCTCGACCGTCTGCTCGAAACGAAGGGGGATGAGTACTCGCCCCTCTCGGGCGTCGAACTCGTGAAGGCGAAGGTGAAGTTCCTCTCGCTGATGGCCGGGTCGTTCACTCCGATCAACGGCAACAAGCATTACCTTGAATACAACGTGGTGAAGGACGTCCCGAGCTGCGCCCGGATGGTCGAGAAGTGGCCGACCGAACTGGTCTGGAGCGGCTTTGAGATCGGCATCGCACTCCCCTACCCCGCGACGAGCATCGAGCGCGACTACGGCTACGTGAAGCATCACCCGCTCGCCGAAGCCTACTACCTCTACAACCCCCCGCCGCACAACCGGCCGACCTGGGACCTGACGAGCGTCCTCTACGCCGTTCACCCCGACCGGGGGTATTTCGACCTCTCGCAGCCCGGCGACGTTACCGTCGAGAAAGACGGCTTCACGCGTTTCGACGCCGCGCCGAAGGGACGCAGCCGCTACCTGATTCTGCCGGACGAGGCCCGCAAGGCCCGCGTCCTGGAGGCCCTGGTCCAGCTTTCCAGCGAGCCGCCTCACAACCACGAAGGAGGCCGGCCGTGAGGATCTTCCGATCCATCGCCGCGACGATCCTGCTGGGAACGCTGGCCGGCTGCGGAGGCGAGCCCGCGGCTCCCTCCTCAGCGCCGGGGGCTGCTCCCACGCCGGCGACCCTGGGCAAGCCTCGCATCGCGCTCATCATGAAGTCGCTGGCCAACGAGTTCTTCGCCCAGATGGCGAAGGGGGCCGAGGCCTACCAGAAAGAGCACGCCGATCAGTTCGACCTGATCGTCAACGGCATCAAGGACGAGCGTGACATCGCCCGTCAGGTCGCCCTGATGGATGAGATGGTCGGCCAGAAGGTTTCCGCAATCGTCATCGCCCCGGCCGATTCCAAGGCCCTCGTCTCCGCCTGCCGCCAGGCGCAGGAGGCGGGTATCGTCGTGGTCAACATCGACAACAAGCTCGATGACGGCGTCCTCGCCGAGCAAGGAATCAAGGTCCCCTTCGTCGGCCCCGACAACCGCGCGGGAGCGAAGCTGGTGGGCGACTACCTGGCCGGCAAACTGAAGCCCGGCGACCCGGTCGGGATCGTCGAAGGGCTCCGCACGGCGTTCAACGGACAGCAACGCTTGCTCGGATTCCAGGACGCCGCCAAGGCCGCGAACCTCAAGGTCGTCGACTCGCAGAGCGCCCAGTGGGAGATCGCCCCGGCGAATCGTGTGGCCTCGGCGATGCTCAGCGAGCATCCCGAGATCAAGGCTCTGATGTGCGCCAACGACAGCATGGCGCTGGGCGCGTTCGCAGCCGTGAAGGCGGCGGGCCGCGGCGGCCAGGTCTTGATCGTCGGCTACGACGGCATCACGGCGGTCCGCTCGGCCATTGAGGCCGGCGACATCCTGGCGACCGTCGACCAGCACGCCGACCAACTGGCGGTCTTCGGGCTGCAATTCGCTCTCGACCAGGTCGCCAAGAAGGAAACGCCCGCCGACCGGACCACGCCCGTCGACCTTGTGACCAAGAAGTGACGTGATCGCGCCCCGACTGACGATCCGAAACCTGAGCAAGAGCTACGCCGCACCAGTCCTTCGCGCCGTTGACCTGGACCTGTTCTCGGGTGAGGTCGTGGCTCTGATGGGCGCCAACGGCGCGGGCAAGTCGACGCTCGCGCGGATCGTCGCGGGGCTCGGTCAACCCGACGCCGGCTCGATGCACCTCGACGGAGAACCCTACCGGCCCACGTCGCGACGCCGGGCCGAGGACTTCGGCGTCCAGATCGTCCAGCAAGAGTTAACGCTCATCCCCACGCTGACCGTGGCGGAGAACCTCTTCCTGGACCGGCTCCCAAGGCGCCTGGGATTGGTCCGCTTCGGCTCATTGCGGAAGGAAGCCGTCAAGGCCCTGGCGCTCGTGGGTCTGTCCTCGATCGACCCGGAGACACCCGTCTCGCGGCTGGGGGTCGGCGAACAGCAACTCGTCGAGATCGCCCGCAGCCTGGCGCGCGACTGCCGGATCCTGATCCTCGACGAGCCGACCGCCGCCCTGACCAGCCCACAGGTGGACGTTCTCTTCGAGAACATCGCGCGCCTCAAGCGGCAGGGAGCGTCGGTCGTCTACGTCAGCCACCGGCTGGACGAGGTGCGACGGATCGCCGACCGGATCAGCGTCCTCCGCGACGGCAAGCTCGTCGCCACGCGGCCGGCATCGGAAATGAGCCTTGATGAGGCCGTCCGCCTGATGGTCGGATCGAACCCGTCGCGCGACGAGGTCCGTCACGCGCGAACGCCCGGCGAGGTCGTGTTGAGCGTACGCAACCTCTCGCGCGGGGACCGAGTCAAGGACGTGAGCCTGGACGTTCGAGCGGGCGAAGTGGTGGGCGTTTCGGGGCTCGTCGGGTCGGGTCGTTCGGAACTCCTGCGGGCGATCTTCGGGGCTGATGAGGCCGAATCGGGGGGCGTCTCCATCGCGGGAGGACCGCCCAGACGGTTCCGCTCGCCCCGACAGGCGGTAGTCGCCGGACTCGGGATGGTGCCGGAAGATCGAAAGACCGAGGGCCTGCTCCTTCCACGTTCAATCCGCCTGAACCTGACCCTGGGCGATCTGAGGCGGCTCCGCAATCGAGTGGGCTTCGTTGACACGCGCCGGGAACGGGCCGACGCGGTCGCCATGACGGAGCGCGTTCACCTGGCCTACGCCTCCACCGAGCAGGCCGCCGAGCAGCTCAGCGGCGGCAACCAGCAGAAGGTGCTCGTCGGCCGCTGGCTCGCCCGCGAGCCGAAGGTGATGCTTTACGACGAGCCGACGCGGGGCGTCGACGTCGCGGCCAAGTTCGCGCTCTATCGCCTCATCGACGAGACGGCCGCGAAGGGAACGGGCGTACTCGTCGTGTCGAGCGAGGTTGAGGAGCTGATGTTGATCTGCGATCGGATCGTCGTGATCTCCGACGGTCGGCTGGTCGCGAATTTCAACCGCGGCGAATGGACCGAGGAAAAGCTCCTCGCCGCGGCCTTCCAGGAATACACGGACCGACCGGGGGCGCGCGGGTGACATGAACGATCCGGGCCAAGAATCGCGAACCGACCTCCGTGCTTCCTCGCTCGCCGCCTGGAGGAGCACCGGTGATGTCCTCGGCATGCTCGTCGTGCTGGCCGCGCTCTCGGCGGCCTTCGGTTTCTTCAGCGACCATTTCTGGTCGCCGCAGACGGTAAAGACGATCGTCAACCAGTCAACCGATCTCACGGCGCTCGCGGTGGGGATGACGCTCGTCCTGGTCATCGGCGGGATCGACCTCTCGGTCGGCTCCGTCGTCGCCCATTGCGGGGCGGTGCTGGCGATCGCGCTCGTCGACTGGAACGCGCCCTTCCCGGTCGCGCTGATCGCCTGCCTGGGGGCTGGGGCGCTCATCGGTCTCATCAACGGGCTCATCACCGTCCATCTGACGATCCCCTCGTTCATCGTCACGCTCGGGATGCTCGAATCGGCCCGAGGCGCGACCTACCTGCTGACGAACTCGGAAACGAAGTACGTCGGCCCCCGGATCGAGTGGCTGGCGCGGCCGATTCCTGGCCTCGGAGCCTCGACGAGCTTCCTGATCGCCCTTGGGCTGGTCGTGGCCGGCCAGATCCTACTCACCCGGACGGTCTTCGGCCGCTACGCGGTCGCGATCGGAACGAACCGCGAGGCGGTGCGGCTCTCGGGGATCGACCCTCGGCCGACCGAGTTGCTGACGTTCGTGCTCTCCGGCCTGTGCGCAGCGATCGCGTCAGTCTTTCAAGTGGCCCGAGTCTCTTCGGCTGATCCCAACGGCGGCGTGGGGATGGAGCTTGGAGCGATCGCCGCGGTGGTGATCGGCGGCACAAGCCTGATGGGCGGCCGGGGTTCCGTGCTCCGGAGCTTCCTCGGCGTCCTCATCATCGCCGTGCTCCAGACGGGCCTGGACCACGTCGGGGCCAGCGAACCGGCCAAACGACTCATCAGCGGCCTGGTGATCGTGCTGGCGGTCGTCGCCGACGTCCACCGCCGAAGGTGGACGGCGTTCGTCGCCCGCAGCTTCGGTCGCCTCAGACGGACTCCTCGACCTTCGACGTGACGAAGACCGGCCGGTCCCATTTCGTCGTTGCGAAGACAGTCAGCGCGGCGAGAAGAAAGACGATCCCGACCGCGCAGGCGCCGATCCATCCGTGACGCGGCCAGACCGCCGCCCCCACGGCGGAGCCCATCGACCCGCCCAGGAAGAACGCGACCATGTAGACGGTGTTCAACCGGCTCCGCGCCTCGGGTCTCAAGCCGTAAATCCGCGTCTGGTTCGAGATGTGGTTGCACTGAGCCCCCACGTCCAGCAGCAGCACCCCGACGACCAATCCGGTCATCGTCCATCCGAGGACGCCAAGAACCAGGTAAGCCGCCAGCATCATCAACAACCCAAGGCCGATCGACCAGCGCGAGCCTCGGCGATCGGCGAAGCTGCCCACCAATGGCGCAGCCGCCGCGCCGCCGGCTCCGACCAGCCCGAACAGGCCCACGACGTCACTGCCGTAATGAAACGGCGGCGTCGCCAGATGGAAGGCCAGCACCGTCCAGAAGACGCTGAAGGACGCGAAGGCCAGGCCACCGAAGAGGGCCGAAGTCCGAAGCGCGGGAAGCTCTCGAACCAGGCCGACGATCGAGCGCATCAAGGCCCCGTACGAGGTCCCGACCAGCGTCGGCGAGGATTTCGGCAGCCCACTGGCCATCACCCCCGCCAGTACGATCATCAGCCCGGAAGCCAGCCAGTAGACCGCCCGCCAGCCCAGATGCGAGCCGATGAAACCGCTCGCGGTCCGCGCCAGCAGGATGCCGATCAGAAGCCCGCTCATTACCGTCCCCACGACCTTCCCACGCTCGTTGGGCTCGGCGATCGCCGCGGCGAAAGGGACGATGATCTGAGGAGTCACCGTTGAGGCCCCGAGGATCAGGCTCGCGACCGCCAGCCAGGCGAAGCTCGGCGAGACGGCCACCGCCGCAAGCGCCAGCGCCGTCGCCAGCAGCAGGACCACGATCAGCCGCCGCCGCTCCAGCAGGTCGCCGAGCGGGGCCAGCAACAGCATCCCCGACGCATAACCGACCTGCGTGGCGGTCGAGACGATTCCCATTCGAGAGGCAGACGCGGAGAAGTGATCCCCCATGCGTTCCAGCAGCGGTTGGCTATAGTAGAGGTTCGCCACCGACAGCCCGCTGCCGATCGCCATGATCCAGACCGTCCTACGTTCAATCATCGTCTCGGCGGGAAGCTCGTTCGAGAGGTGGAAGCCCCGCAACGGCCGGGATCGGCGTCGCGAGAGGGCTTCGCGGGGTTTGAAGACATCTTAACCGTCGGGTCAACCGTCCGACACAGGAGTTCACGTTGAAGCGGGCTTTCCCACGCGTCATCCTCGCCCTGGCCGCCCTGTTCCTCGCCGTCGCGCCGCCGGCGGAAGCGCAACAGGCCTCGATCAAGTCGCTGGACCTCGCCGGCCAGACCGAACGTCAGGTGATCGTGGACCAGGAGTCGGGCCAGTATCTCGGGCATCCAACCACGGTCCTGCTCGAAGACGGCAAGACGATCGTGATCGTCTACCCCAAGGGACACGGCAAGGGTGCCATCGTCCTGAAGCGCAGCACCGACGGCGGCCTGACCTGGTCGGACCGGATGCCGACGCCTGAGAACTGGTCGACCTCGTTGGAGACGCCGACGATCCACCGCGTGATTGACAAGGACGGCAAGAAGCGACTGATCGTCTTCTCGGGGATGATGCCGATTCGATCGTCGCTCAGCGAAGACGACGGGATCACCTGGTCGCCGCTGAAGCCCATCGGCGACTTCGGCGGGATCGTGGCGATGGCGAGCGTCGACCGCCTGAAGGACGGGACTTACATGGCCCTCTTCCACGGCGACGGATCTCCGGCCGTCGCGGGGAAGTCGGAACCCCGGCGCTTTCGCGTCAAGAAGACTCTCTCGCATGACGGCGGACTGACCTGGAGCGAGCCGATCGTGATCGCCGAGTCAGACACGCTTCGCCTCTGCGAGCCCGGACTCGTTCGCTCACCCGACGGCCGTCAAATCGCGGTGATCCTTCGTGAGAACAGCCGCAAACACAACTCGTACCTCATCACGTCCGACGACGAGGGCGAGACGTGGACCAAACCCCGCGAGCTTCCACTCTCCCTCACCGGCGACCGCCACACCGCCAGGTACGCTCCCGACGGCCGCCTCTTCATCGCGTTTCGCGACATGGCCAAGGACAGCCCGACCCAGGGCGACTGGGTCGCCTGGGTCGGAACGTATGACGACATCGTCCAAGGTCGCGACGGCCAGTATCGCATCCGTCTGATGGACAACCACGCCAAATGGGACTGCGCGTATCCCGGCGTGGAAGTCCTCCCGGACGGCACGATCGTGACCACGACTTACGGCCACTGGAACCCGGACGAGAAGGTGAAGCCTTACATCGTCTCCGTCCGTCTGAAGCTGGGCGAACTCGACGTCATGGCCGCCCCGTCGCGCTGATCGCAGATCCCCGGCCGCGCTCGACTCGCGCGGCCGGGGCTGGCGGTCGTCTCGGATCAGAGCATGTCGCGGAGCTTCCTCGAATAGCGCGGCATGGCGAAACGGACGTCCTCGGCCGCTTCGTACTCGATCACGACATACCCCGCGTAAAGGGCCGCGACGAGGATGTCGACGATCCGCTGCAGGTCGGCCTCCTCGGTCGGCTTGCCCTTGGGGTGGATCTCGGTCTTCACCTGGACGTTCACCGCGTAGGGAGCCAGCCGGGCGAGGTCGCCGTAGGGGTCCTCGGTCCGGAAGTTCCCGGTGTCCAGGTTCACGCCGAAGTTCGGATGGTTGATCGCGTTCACGAACTTCAGGAGTTGATCGGCCGACGCCGTGATCCCGCCGTGGTTCTCCAGCGCCAGGACGATTCCCTTGGCCTCGGCGTAGGGGAGAACCTCGTTGAAGCACTCGATCACCCAGCCGAAGGCGACGTCCTCGGTCGAGTCCTTGGGGATCTGCCCGGCGAAGACGCGGATCACCGGCGCGCCCATCCAGGCGGCTCGATCGATCCATTTCTTGGCCAGGGCGATCTGCTCGACCCGCTTCTCGCCCGACGGAACGCAGAAATTGTTGCCGATCGAGGTTCCCGAAACGTCGAGCCCCTCCAGGAACGCCTGCCGCTTGAACCTGGAGAAATAAGCCTCGTCGGCGTCGGGCGGGAAGTAGTAAGAGGTCGGCTCAACGGCGTCGAAACCGAGGCTCGCCGCCAGATCGAGAAATCCGAACATGTCCATCTTCGGCGGTTTCGCTTGCAGCAACTGCCGATACGAATACGCGGCCACACTCAGCTTCAGGTGGCTGGGCCGCTTGCGAAGGATCGGAGGAATGGCGCGGACCGTCGCCTGACCTAGCAGCGAGGGAGCGGCGGCCGCCGCCAACAGCGAGCGGCGCAGGAAAGCGCGACGATTGTCGTTCATGGCGTGAGAACCTCAGTTTGACGGCGGTGAGCCGCGAGTGAGAAGTCGACGCGGCCAGCAGGCTGAGCCGCTTCATACCCTGAATTTACAGGGCGCGTCTGGTCGCTTCCACCGTCGACCGCCGTTCTGAAAAGTTCTCCGCCGCCCGAACGGCTCCCCTTTACGAATCGAGATCGGCGAGCAGTTCGTTGACCTCGCGATTGAGGAAGCGCACGTCCTCGGCCGGCTTCTCCTCGTGAGGCAGCGAGAATTCGTCGACCTCCGGCCACTCCTCGCCGCCGTCCTCGCGGGGGGGCTTGTCGCCAGGCTCGGCCTGCTTCCGCGACCTCATGTAGAGCTTGATGGGAACGTCGTGGAACGGGAGCTTCTCGCGGAAGACGTTCAACAGGTAGCGGAGGTAGGTCGCGTCGAACAGCCGGGGGCTGTTGACGAACAGGACGACGGTCGGCGGGGCCGAGCCGACCTGAGTGGCGTAGTAGATCTTCGCCGGACGATTCTCACGAACCGCCGGCGGGTGCGCGGCGACGGCTTCGCGAAGAACGCGGTTGAGCGTCCCGGTCCCCACGCGGCGGTTGGCCTGCTTGAAGAGCGACTGCGACAGGTTCAACAGAGCCTTCACGTTCTTCCCGGTCTTGGCCGTGATGAACGCCATCGGCATGTAGCTCATGTTGCGGAAGGAGTGCTGAACCGCGTGGGCGAAGCGGCTCATGCCCTTGGCGCCCTCGTTCTCGTCGCTGTTCAGCATGAGGTCCCACTTGTTCACGACGAACACGCAGGGCTTGTATTCCTTGGAGATGTAGTCGGCCAGTTGCTTGTCCAGCCGGGTGATCCCCTGCGTCGGGTCCATAAACAGGTAGACGACGTCCGCCCGGCGGATTGAGCGCTCGGCTCGGTGGATCGAGTAAAAGTCCAGGTCGTCGCGGATCTTCGCCTTGCGCTTCACGCCGGCGGTGTCGATCGCCATGAACGGCAGGCCGTCCAGCTCGAAGTGGACGTCGACCGAATCGCGGGTGGTTCCCGGCCGTTCCGAGACGATCATCCGCTCAGCCTGGGCGAGCGTGTTGATGAACGTGCTCTTGCCGGTGTTCGGCCGGCCGACGACGGCGATTTTCATCACGGCGTCGGCGGGGCGTTCGGTCTGCTCCCAGGGGAGGAGCTTCTCGATCAGCCGAAGAAGCTGCGCCTTGTTGCGATTCTGGTGCGTGGAGACGGCGATCGGCTTGCCGCGGCCAAGCTTGTAGAACTCGCCGCCGCGATCGTCGAAGATCGCGTCGTCAGCCTTGTTCATCACCAGGATGACGGGCGTCTTCATGTAGCGAAGACGCTGGGCGACCACCTCGTCGAGGGGCATCAGCTCCTCGCGGATGTCGACGACGAAGAGGATCAGGTCGGCCTCGTTCATGGCCGTGTCGATCTGGCGCTCGACGTCCTGGTCGAGGTCGTCGCGGTCGACGATGCCGACGCCGCCGGTGTCGATCAGCTCGAAGAACCGGGGATCGTCGTCGTCCCCGATCTGCACGAGCGTCCCAACCCGGTCCCGGGTGACGCCGGCCACGTCGTCGACGATCGCGATTTTCCGACCCGCCAGCCAGTTGAACAGCGACGACTTGCCGACGTTGGGCCGACCCACGATGACGACTTTGGGCAGAGCCATGACACGAACTCCCCGCAGAACCACGGTTCCGGAAACGGTCCGACGTGCGTGATGGCGGGGAGACCGACGTAGGAAGGCAGGTGCGAGGAAGGAAACCGACCCCGGATGCGCGCGCCGTCCGAATTCACCCGATGCTTGACGCGACCCGAACCACACTGAATCGCGATTATTATACGATCGCACGTACGGTTTCGGCAAATCGTACTCAAACAAGTCTTCCGAGTCCTCGCCCAGCATGACCGCAGGCACGCACGATTCGCGACTGACGACGGCCGATTTCATGGCGTTCACAATCGGGGCCGCCTTCGCCCTGCTGCACCTGAAACGAGCGTTGGGACCGGACGTCTCCACGCCGGGTCTGATCGTGGGTTCTCTGGCTTTCCTCTGGTTGACCGCCACCACCGCCGGGCCCTTCGTCGTGCTCTTCCGACGGATGGCCGGCGTTGAATCCGAGGGTCCAACGGTCGGCGACCGCCTGTGGCTGGTGCTTGGCGCGCCCTGGATCCTCAGTTCGCTGTTCGCCTGGTTGCAATCGGGATTCCCCGCGATCGTCCTGGCCGTGGGGGTGGCCGAAGCCTGCCTGCTGGCGATGATCGAAGTCTGGCGACGCTGGATCTCCGTCTCGGCGGAGGAGGCGAAGGTCGCCTTCAGCGGCGCCTGGACGAACCGCTTCGGAATGATCCTGGCGATCGCCTGGCCCGTCCAGATTGCGTTGTTGCTGATCGCGTCGACGTAGCGATCACGCTCGCGCGGCGGCATTCAGATCGACGTCCGGAAGGAACTCGGGCCCCTTCGGCGTCACAACTCGGTCGGGTCGACCCGACATCAGCGCGGCGGCCAGTTCATAGAACCGTGAGAGATGGGCCGAAGCCCGTCGCAGCCCCTCGTCGGGATCAATCGCTCCGTGCAGAGGGTACGACCAGTCGAGTTGCTGGGCGCGGAGAAGGCAACGGAGCATCTCGGCAGCGGTCTGCTTCTCCCTCTCCGACATGGAGCCGCGACGATCGAGGGCGAATGCGAGCAGGTCCGAAGCTGCGCGGCAACGGTCGAAGAGGTCGGAGCCAGCCGGACGGGCCGCGAGGAATCCGCCGGCCGTTGCGCCGGGGCGGCCCATCACGCCGACCGGGTTGCGGGCCAGATAGCGGTCGAGCGACGCTCCGCAGGCGGTATCGAGTCGCGACAGTTGATTCAGCAGGGTCGCCAGCCACAGGGCGCCCCCTCCGGCAGGCCAGGCCCTCGCCAGGTCGACGGCCGAGAAGGCGACGGCCGTCAGACGTTCGTCGGCGAACTCGGCGTCGTCCGGAACGGCGTAGCACTGCTCGATCCAGCGGTTCAGGAAGTGTTCCGCATGATCGCTGGCGGCTCGCGGGGCTAGCTTCGGATCGGCGTAGCGTGCGTCGAGCCCGTACCCGACGCCGGCGTCGAAGGCGTGAGCGGTAGGCTCGGTCGAGACGGCGAACGCCGCCACGCCGACCGGCGTGATCATGGGCGCGGCCGTCCGCAAGGGCGGCAGGACGGTCCCCCTGAGGAAAGCGTCGGCGGGAACCCCGAAGTATCGCAGGCCGTTCGCAGCCAGCGTTCCTTCGATTCCGGCCGCATAACTCAGCGAGGGGAGCCAGATCCCCGAGGGGCGCGTTTCCAAACGGCGGGCGTGATCCTCAACCGCCAGGCCGACCTGGGATTGAATCAGAATCCGCTCGGAGGCGAGGCTGGGAATCCACGTGTGAGTGGCCGTCGTCGGGATCACCTCGATCGCGCCCGAGCCGCTCCAACGACGGAGCAGGCTCAGCGCGTCGCCGCCTCCTGTGGAGGCGAAGAACCGATGGAGATCACGGTCGAGCCGACCGTCGCCGGCTCGTCGCGCCATCTCGCGCCTGACCATTTCACGAGCGGTCGCGTCGGCGGCCTGGGCCGTCCAGCTCGGGCTGACCGCCAGGGTGATCGAGGCGCCTCCGGAATGTTCGACGAAGTCGTTGACGGCGTGGAGAACCGGCCAGAAGACGCCCACGGCGGAGTCAGCCCAGTCCCGGCCGACGCCTCGGCCGGGAGCGGGGAGCGGGTGGTGGAGTTCCAGGACCAGGGCCAGGCAGGGCGTCACCGTTCTTGTTCCTCGGAGGCGTCGCGAGAGTCTTGAGGTCGTTCAGACGACGGGACGTCTGGGGGCGACCCTGAGCCGCCGCGGATGGATTGCGGGGGCATGCCCCTCGCGCGGGAGATGGCAGATCCGGGCGTGGGTCAGCGGATGGAAGTAGCCCCATCGCGACCGTACGCCCAGACAGGCTGCGATCGACCTTCCGTCGAACGGCAATGCGATCGTGCGATGCGTTTCGGACAGGCTCACGTCCACGTCCGACGTGTTGTGGGCGTTCAGCCCGTCGAAGGCCGTGTCGGTCACGTCGAAGAGCCGAATCGTCAATACGGCTCGCGGCGCCTCCGGTCCCAGCCACTCCAGCGCCGACCGCCAGTCGTCGGGGCGAACCGTCCAGGAGGCTTCCGCCTCACGGCTGGAAATCGGAGTCAGGGCCAACCGGGATCGAAGTTCCGGAAACGCGATCGGCGTTGAACCTGTCCCAGCCCGCCGAATCCGGCCGTCGCCGGCTTCGGGCCCGTTCCGCCGGGCGTCGATCAGCCGCATGTACGACCGGAGCCATTGCAGGGCGACGCCCTCGGGATCGCTCGAGCGAGCCTCCACGGCCGATGCGAGTCGGACGTCCTCCTCGCGACGGTCCCTATCGAAGAGGGCGTCGAGAATGTCGCGGGCCAGGGATTCGGGGGTCCGTCCCGCGACGCGAATTACAGGCGCGCCCAAAAGGCACGCCGCCCGAGCGACGGGGTCGTCGATCGCGTTCGTGGAGCCGACGCCGACGACGGCCGCCTCCGAGACGGCCGCGTTCCAACGTCCGATCGCCGGCAGTCGAGTTCCTCCCCATTCCGTCGAGAGGAGTCCCTCGCCCTTGAGCCGACGCCGCAGTCGATCCCAGCGCGGATCCGCACCGAAAACCGCTGCCACGAGCCCGGGGGACTTCTCCCGCGCCGACTTCACTCCATCCAGGATCGTTCGAGAGCAGCGCCGCGCGTCGTGAGACATGACGAAGACGGCGCAAGAGCCTTCCTCGGGAGCGTCTCGCGGACCTTCACGGTCGAGCCAATGTGCAAGGCCCTCCTGGGAGAGAACCGTGACGATGCGGCCTGCGTTCGGGCCGATTCGCGTCCGGAGCCGTTCGGCCCCCCAGGGGTGATCGCAGAACCAGGCGTCGGGCGCCGACAGCGGTCCGAATCCAGGGTTCTCCGCCTCCTCGCCCTCGGCCCGGTCCGAGGCGATGACGACCGCTCGGCCGCCGCCGCGCGTGGCCAGTTCGCCGGCCGCCGGCCTGGCCTTCGGGTCCAGGGCGTGGATCACGTCGAAGTCGTAGCTCAGGCCCGCGTTGCTCGCCGCCCGAACCACGCCGACGCCGAACGAGGTCGGCTCGTCGCCGCCGATCTCATGGGGGCAGCGCACTTCCAGCCAGCCGGGATGCGCCTCGCGCTCGGCCTCGTCTGGGAACCATCGGGTCAGGGCGACGAGGTCGACCCCCGGCCGGGCGATCGCGGAGACCGCCGCGCGGTCGAGGTCCCACCCGATCAGGGCGATCCGCATCAGCGACCTTCCTCCCCACGTGCTCATTCCCAGGTGCGCAAGGCCATCCCTCGATGACGCTCCATTTCACTGCGAACTATATCACGCGCGGGGGTCTGGCGAGCCTTTTCCCAAGCCGCACTCCATCCCGATCACGGAGAACGCGCCGGTTGAAACGATTGTGCGGGCTCTGAAATTCGACCTCGGAATTGGTCGTAAAATCTTGAATGAGAGGCTGTGCATTCTTTCTCAATTCGACGCGCATCGAAGTCAGGCGGACGTCGGAATCGACATCGACGTTCCGCGAAACCGACATTCCTCGCTCGTGTCCGGCATCCGCCTGAAGCCAGATCTGGCCTAACGGTTGGAATCAGGGACCAGGGACGCGCCTGCGGAGCCATACGATGGGCGACGGTTGCTCGGGCTCCCACACCGGTTCATGGCACTTAAGCGTGGCCATGGCACCCGGATGAGGCATCCTTCGCAAAGTATGGCGGAAATGCGGACGAACGAAGCCAAAGCCGGCGTCGTTAAAGCCAGCATGGATTGGGCTTTGCGCCGCCCGATGGCTCTGGCTTCCGTCGCAAACGAAGCCGCCGCGGCGGTTAACGCCCTGCTCGACCAGGTCTGTCTTCGGATCGCCCTGGCGGTCGGTGACCGGTGCGGTTCGATCCTGGCAGCCGAGGGGGATTCTCGCCGATCGAAGCCAAATCGCTGGCGTTCCCAAGTCGAACGCCCGCAGGACTTTAAAAACGAAACGGCGGGTTCGCTTCGATTGAAAACGAACCCGCCGTCGGTTGGTTTTGAGCCTCGGGATCAACCGTGGGCTTCTTCGTCCTTGCTCGCCTCATCGGGAGGCGTCCAGTCGGCGGGGAGGCCGGCTTCGCGACGGAGGCGATCCATCCAGTCCTGGTTCTGGCGGATCGAGGTCTGGATTCGGGTGAGAGCCTTGTAGCTCATCTCCTCGCCGACCGGGCCGTACAGGTTGTTGAAGTCGACGGGCTCGCGACGGTCCAGGGCGACGACGTAATACATCGTCCCAGGCTGGTTGGACGCGACGAGCGGCTCGCCTTCCTGGACGCTGAAGTACGCGTTGCGGAGGGCCTCACCGGGGTAGCTGATCCCCGGGATGGGGGTCTCGGTCGGCGGGGCGTAACCGAACGGGTTGTCGGCGAAGCCCGACTGCATGCTGGTGATCGGCGGAACCGAGGCGACGGTGTAGCCGTCGACCTGATCGGCCTCGATCTTCCCCTTCTTCTCCGCCTTCAGCTTGGACGCGATATCCTGAGCGGCCTTTTCAGCCAGGGGGCGGGCCTTTGCCAGTTTCCAGGCCCGGACGACATCGGCGCGGACTTCGTCCAGACTCGGGACGCGCGGGGCCTCGTCCTTCATCTTGCGGGCGAGATAGCGGTTGCCGATCAGGTCGATCAGTTCAACGGGCTCATAGAGGCCGACCTTGGGATCGAAGAACTCATCGACGAACCGCCGGCCGCCGCTGAGCCGGACGGATCCGACCTGGGCGTTGGCGATCATCCCGTAGCGTTCCGCCTGCTCTCGGGAAAGAAGCGGAGAGATCTCATAGGCCAGGCCGTCCTTCGCGGCGATCGCCTTGAGGTCGACGTCGACGGGGGCCTTCACGCTTGCGTTCGGGTCGGCGGCCTTTTCGTCGAGCATCGTCAAGTAGTCGTCCGCGAAGGGGATCAGTTCCTTGTCGCGGATCTCGCCGAAGACGTTGCCGACCTGCTCCTGGGCTTTCTCATCGGCGAGCCGTTCGGCCAGCAGAGCCTTGACCTGCGCGAACGGTTGGATCACCGGCGGCGTAAGTTCAGGAGCATCGGCGAAGAGGTCGTCGGGGAAATCGGAGGGAATCTTGTACTCGTTCTTGTGGTTCTCGTAGAAGGTCTGCAGCTCAGCCTCGGGGAGCTTGTCGCGGAGGGCGCGAGCCTTGCCTTCGGCGTCGATCGAGACGAACTCGACCTGAACCTTGCGGGGGACCTTGAAGCCAGGCGTCGGAGAGCCGGGGGTCGGGAGAACGTCCTTGTACTTGTCGAAGAGCGTCTGGACCTCGGTCGAGGACGGTTCCTCAACCTTGGCCAGGAAGTTCTCGACGGGAATCTCGACGATCTTGTCGGCGACCCGCTCGCCCTGATTGCGATAGGCCTGGTAGACGTCGTAGGGCGTGATCATCGGCCGACCGCCGATCAACCCGCGGACCTGCTGGATTCGGGCCTGGTTGGCGAGATCGGCCAGAAGCTGTTCGCGGCTGACCTCGTTGCTGAACCGGCTGTAGAGGATCTCGAAGTTCTCCCGGTTCAGCGGCAGCATGGAGTTGGCCTGGAGGAATTCCTTGCCGGCGGCGGAATCGGCGGGCATTCCCAGGCGGTCGGCTTCCTTCTCGAGGATCACAGCATCGATCAGGTCGCGCTGCTTGAGGCCGCCGAAGAACCCGTCACGGTCGAATCGCTGACTCACCGAGCCCATCAGGAGATTGGCGCGGTTGCGCTGGCTGGCCATGGCGTGCAGGTCGCTGAGCCGAACGGTTTTCCCGAACACCTTGGCGACCTCGACGTCGCCCCGGTTGCCGTAGCTCGAACTGAGCATACGGGGCAGGCTGTCGGCGAGGACGAAGGTGAACATCGCCAGGATGGCGAGAATGGCCAGCATCTTGCGCTGGTGGCGACGGAAGACCTCGAAAGGCATGGGGATCCTCAGATGCTTTCAGAGAGGCTCGGGGGGGCCTCCTCGGCGCCCCACCCCTTGACAGACCCCGTTACCCTAGCTATGCCCCTTATTGGGGAGGCAGCGGGATCGCGATCGACGGCCCAGGAAACCCCCATCGTAGCAATTCCGCCGCCCGGAGCAACCTCAAAGGGCCGGCGCTCGTAATCCGGCGGAACCCGGACGGATCGACTGATCTGATTTCTAGGAAAGACCATAGGACAACAACGTGCCGCCAAAGTCCTCTCCCAAGTCCGAATCCCCCGACGGCGACGCTCCCAAGCCCAAGGCGGCCAAGGCGAAAGCCGCCCCGAAGGCCAAGGCCGCTCCCAAGGCCAAGGCCGCTCCCAAGAAGGCTGCTGCGCCGAAGGGCTCGAAGTCTGCGACCGGCAAGGGTGCGAAGTCAAAGACCGCCGAGGTCGACTACGGGACGCCGGGGACCGGCCCCTCGCTGGTGATCGTCGAGAGCCCCAAGAAAGCGAAGTCGATCAACAAGTTCCTGGGCTCGCGATACCTCGTCAAAGCCAGCATGGGCCACGTCCGCGACCTCCCCAAGCGGAAGCTCGGGCTGGACGTCGCCAACGGCTACGCCCCGTCGTACGAGGTCGTCCCCGCCAAGACGGAGACCATCGGCACCCTGAAGCGAGACGCTTCCCGGGCCGACATCGTCTACCTGGCGACTGACCCTGACCGCGAGGGGGAAGCCATCGCCTGGCACCTCCAGCACGCCCTGGAACTCCCCGACGAGCGGGTCCGCCGCGTGACCTTCCATGAGATCACCGAGCGAGCCGTGCGCGACGCGTTCGGCAAGGTCGGCCCGATCAACATGGACATGGTCAACGCCCAGCAAGCGCGCCGGTTCCTCGACCGCTTCGTGGGCTATCAGCTCAGCCCCCTGCTCTGGAAGAAGGTGGCCCGGAACCTGTCCGCGGGCCGCGTCCAGTCGGTCGCCACCCGGTTGATCGTCGACCGTGAGCGGGAGATCCGGGCGTTCGTCCAGGAAGAGTTCTGGCGGATCACCGCTACCGTCTCCCCCGTCGGCTCGACGAAGGAGGACGAGAAGTTCGAGGCAGGACTCGTCGACTTCGACGGCAAGAAGTTCGAGGCCACGAACGAGGCCGACGCCCAGAAGGTCCGCGACGTCCTGGCCTCCGAGACCTACGTCGTCTCGAAGGTTGAGGAAGCCGAGAAGCTCGACCGCGCCGACGCCCCGTTCAAAACGAGCACCCTGCAACAGCAGGCGTCCGTCCGGCTGCGGTTCTCCGGCAAGAAGACGATGAAGATCGCCCAGGAGCTTTACGAGGGTATCGACGTCGACGGCTCCGGCCCGGTCGGTCTCATCACCTACATGAGAACGGACAGTCTGCGGGTCTCGGATGAAGCCCTCACCAGCGTCCGCGACCTGATCAAGCACAACTTCGGCGATCGTTACCTACCGGCCAAGCCCAACCGCTACGCCGCCGGCAAGAACGCCCAGGAGGCTCACGAGGCCATCCGGCCGACCGACCTGGCGTACTCGCCCGAGAAGATCGGTGCCCATCTCACCCACGACCAGCTTCGGTTGTACGAGATGATCTACCGCCGATTCGTCGCCAGCCAGATGACGCCGGCCGTGTTCACCGTGACGGATGTCGCCATCCAGGCTGGGCCGGGGCTCTTCAAGGCGCAGGGCAAGATCCTCCGGTTCGACGGCCACCGACGGATGTGGGCGTCGTCCGGCAAGCAGGAAGACGCGCTGCTGCCGCCGATCAACGTCGGCCAGACGCTCGACCTTCAGGACCTGGCCGCAACCCAGCACTTCACCCAGCCGCCGCCGCGATACAGCGAAGCGACGCTCATCAAGGCCCTGGAAAAAGAGAACATCGGCCGACCTTCGACCTACGCCCCGATCATCCAGACGATCCAGGATCGGAAGTACGTCGAGCATAAGGATCGCCGGTTTTTCGCGACCGAGCTGGGGATGGTGGTGACCGACGTCCTGGTCAAGCACTTCCCCAAGATCCTCGACCTGAAGTTCACCGGTCACATGGAGGACGAGCTCGACGACATCGCGACCGCCAAGGAGGACATGGTCAAGGTCCTGGACGAGTTCTACTACCCGTTCCAGGACGCCCTCAAGGCGGCCGAGACCCAGATGGAGCGGGTGCAGATCGCGACCGACGAGGTCTGCCACGTCTGCGGCGCCCCGATGGTCATGAAGTTCGGCCGCACCGGCGAGTTCCTCGGCTGCTCCAAGTACCCCGACTGCAAGGCGACCCGCCCCATCGGCGGCGCACCTCGCGCCGAGGCCGTCGAGAGCGGCCACGACTGCCCGAAGTGCGGCAAACCGCTGATGATCCGCGAAAACAAGAAGGGCGAGAAGTTCCTCTCGTGCTCGGGCTATCCCGAGTGCAAGGAGTCGTTCGACATCGACGACCAGGGGAACCCCGTCCGCAAGGTCGTGGAGACCGAGCACGTCTGCGAGAAGTGCGGCAAACCGATGGCGCTTCGGAACGGCCGTCGCGGCCCCTTCCTCGGCTGCACCGGCTATCCCAAGTGCCGCAACATCGTGGCCGTCGACGCTGAGGGAAACCCGCTGCCGACCATCAAGATCGACCTCAAGTGCGAGAAGTGCGGCAAGCCGCTGGCCGTCCGCCAGGGCAAGCGTGGGGCGTTCCTGGGCTGCACCGGCTACCCCAAGTGCCGGAACGCCGTCCCGGTTCCCGATGAGCTGAAGGACGAGGTCGCCAAGATGGCCCCGCCCCCGGCCGCGGCGGCCGCCAAGGGCCCCGACTTCAAGTCGCTTGAGATCGACGAGACCTGCGAGGATTGCGGCGGTCCGATGATTCCTCGCAAGGGTCGTCGCGGCTACTTCCTCGGTTGCGCCAAGTACCCCAAGTGCAAGGGGACCAAAGAGCCCAGCCCCGAGACGCTGGAGAAGATCAACGCCGCCGTGGCTGCCGCGGAATCGGCGGAGTCTTCGGAATCGGCAGAGGTCGCCGCGACGGAGTGATCCGCCGCGGCACTTACACGTCGGCGGCCGAGGGTTTCGGCCGACCGACGATCATCGCGTAAGCCGTTGCATAGGTCCGACAGTGGGCGATCGTCACCAGGACGTCGCCCACGTTCTTACGCCGGACGACCTCCTTCGCACGCCCCCCGACCAGCACTCGCACGCCGCCGCCGGAGGCGCTCCGGATCTCCAGATCAGTCCAGCCGAAGCTCTGTTCCGGCCTCTGGCCGAGGGCTTTGAAAACGGCCTGCTTCCCAGCCCACAAACCCGCGAAGTGCTCGATGACGTGCCGTTTCCCCTGGCACGCGCGAATCTCGCGCTCGGTGAAGACCCGCCCCAGGAACAACTCCCCGTGCCGCTCGATCATGCCGCCGATGCGGGGACACTCCACGATGTCTGTTCCAATCCCCAGGATCTCCATCCCCGCCGGCCTCCTGCATCTTGCTGATAGGTCAATCGCACCAGTCTAACGGGGCGAACCTCAAACGAGGAGGATGTGACCGATTGCAAGGCCTGCGCCCGCTTCCAGGCCTGAAATCCGATCGCTCGGAAGTGAAGGCTCCGGTATACTTGGAGATCGCCTCCCGACCCTGTTCCGCCCCTTCCGAAGCAAGGAACGCGATGGATCTGCTCGCCGACCTGACGCCGCCCCAGCGAGAGGCCGCGACGCACGTGAACGGCCCTCTCCTCGTCCTGGCCGGAGCCGGTTCGGGGAAGACCCGCGTCATCACTCGGCGGGTCGCCTACCTGCTGCGTCAGGGAATCCCCGCCCACAACATCCTCGCGCTCACGTTCACCAACAAAGCGGCCGGCGAGATGCGGGAACGCATCGAGGCCATCGTCCCCGGCGCGAAGGTCTGGGTCGGCACCTTCCACGGTTTCTGCGCCCGACTTCTCAGAACTCACGGCTCGCTTGTCGGCCTGGACGCCTCGTTCACGATCTACGATCAGGCCGATCGACTGCGCACCGTCCGAGACGTGCTCGACGCCATGGGCGTCGAGGAACCTCCGATCACCCCCGAGAAGATCGAGGCCGCCATCAGCCGGGCCAAGAACGACCTCGCGACGCCCAAGTCCCTGGCTCATCGCGCCCGGGACGACAGGGATCGTCTGGTCGCCAAGGTCTACGGCGCCTACGAGGAGCGGCTCAAGGCCGCCTCAGCCGTCGACTTCGACGATCTCCTCGTCCACGTCGTCAAGATCCTCAAGGAGCACCGCGACGTCCGCGCTGAGCTCGACGCCCGTTATCGCTACGTCCTGGTCGACGAGTATCAGGACACCAACATGGCCCAGTACGCCATCGTTCGCGCCCTGTCCGTCGACCATCCCAACCTCTGCGTGACCGGCGACCCTGACCAATCCATCTACGGCTGGCGCGGGGCGAACCTCTCGAACATCCTCGAATTCGAGAAGGACTACACGGCCGTCAAGGTTGTGAAGCTCGAACATAACTATCGAAGCACGAAGACCATCCTCGCGGTCGCCGACCACCTCATCCAGCACAACGTCAACCGCAAGCCCAAGGCTCTCATCACGGAGAACCCCAGCGGCGAGCCCGTCCAGGTCACCGTCTTCGCACGGGAGACCGAGGAGGCCGAGGGAGTCGCATCGAAGATCGCCTCTCTCGTCCGCGAAGGGACCTACAACTACTCGGACGTTGCCGTCTTCTGCCGGATCACCGCCCTGACGCGGACCTTCGAGCAGGCCTTCCGGTCAGCCCGCATTCCGTACCAGATCGTCGGCGGGGTCTCGTTCTACGAGCGGCAAGAAGTCAAGGACGTCGTCTCTTACCTGAATCTGATCAACAACCCCAAGGATGATTTGGCGTTCAGCCGCGTGGTCAACGTCCCCCCGCGAGGTCTTGGGAAAACCTCGTTCGAGCGACTCATCGCCTTCGCCCGCGACCACGAATTGAGCCTGCTCGACGCCTCCCGCCGGGCTCGGGAAGTCCCCGGCCTGAAGGAGAAGGCCATCCGCGCCTTCCTTGATTTCGTCGCTCTTTACGACGAGTTGGCTGCGCTTCGCGACCACCCGGCGGAGACGGTCATCCTCCAGACGATGGAGAAGACGGGTTACCGCCAGCACCTGAAGGAAGAATCGCGGGGAGAAGGCGAGGACCGGCTGGCGAACCTCGAAGAACTCATCACCGCTGCCCGTGAGTTCGATCAGGAACACCCCGGCGCGACGATCCAGGACTTCCTCGCCGAGATCACCCTCGCGTCACCCGTCGACCGCTGGGACCAGCAGACCGGCGCCGTCACCTTGATGACCCTGCACGCCGCCAAGGGGCTCGAATTCCCGGTCGTCTTCATCATCGGGCTTGAGGAAGGTCTGCTCCCGCACAGCCGGGCCTTCGAGAATCCCAACGAGCTTGAAGAGGAGCGCCGGCTCTTCTTCGTCGGAATCACGCGAGCCCGTCGCGAGCTCTACATCAGCCGCTGTCGCATCCGAACGTTTCGAGGCCAGCAGCAAGCCACGGCGCAGTCGCGGTTCCTCATGGAGTTGCCCGAAGACTTCCTGACCTTCGACGATCGGTCGGGCGTCGCTTCCGGCGATTCGCGCTGGAGCCGTCCCTCGCACAACGCCTATTCAAACTATCCACCCCGGCGCCCCCAGCCGCCTCGAGCCGCGACCCCCGCGCCGAGCGGGTTCCGGCTCACGACGGCCGCCCAACTCGCTGGTGGTCCGGCCGCCGCCGGAGGCGGGGCTGCGGCCGCTCCGGGAAACCTCGACGCCTTCCGTCCTGGAACGTCCGTCCTTCATCCGGAGTACGGCCTGGGTCGAATCGTCGCCATCGAAGGAGCCGGCCCGAACCGAAAGGGGCGGGTTGCGTTCACCGTGGCCGGCGAGCGGACGTTCGTGTTGGCCAAGTCGCCTCTGAAGGTCGTCGGCAAGACCGGCGGAAGCCCGCGGTGAGAAGCCGAATATCATGAGCAACTCCAAACCCGCGTCACATCATCGCCGGCCCCCTCGACTGGGTGTGAACATCGACCACGTCGCCACGCTTCGACAGGCGAGGCGAGGCATCGAGCCGGATCCGGTTTGGGCCGCCGTCGCCTGCGAGATCGGCGGCGCGGACGGGATCACCGTTCACCTTCGGGAAGACCGGCGGCACATCCAGGATCGCGACGTCCGAGTCCTTCGGGAAACCGTCCAGATCGACCTGAATCTCGAGCTCTCGATCGAGCCCGAGATGGTGGCGATCGCACTAGCGCTGCGACCCGATCAGGTGACTCTCGTCCCGGAAAGGCGCGAGGAGGTCACCACCGAAGGCGGTCTCGCGGTTTCGCCGCGGCTCAAGGTCGTCGGCGAAGCCGTCGCACGGCTCCGCGACGCTGGAATTCGCGTCTCAGCCTTCCTGGATCCAGACCCGTCGGAGATCGACGCCTCCGTCAAGCTCGGTGTGGAGGCGATCGAACTGCACACGGGACGATACGCTGAGGCCCGTGAGGGTCGCGACCGCGACGCCGAACTTGAAGCGCTCCGCAGCGCTGGGGTTCGCATAATTTCCGCGGGAGTCGGCCTGCACGCGGGCCACGGTTTAAACTACCGAAACGTGGGTGACGTGGCCGCGATTCCCGAGATGGCCGAGCTTAACATCGGCCACGCGATCGTCTGCCGAGCCGTCTTCGTCGGGCTTGAGAAGGCGGTGCGTGAGATGAAAGAATGCATCACAAGGGTCTGGTGAGCGGCCCGCTCATGTGTAACATCTTGTAAAGCAGGCTCGCGGCTCTTCCCTCAGGGGCGGCCGCAACCTAATATATTGATCACTGGGATGCGGCGCTGCATCCTTCGCATGGTGTCATGATTCCGCAAGAGATCGTCGCAGATGCTTATGTATAGGCGACGAGATCCAAGCCGACCGATGTCTGGGTGTTCCTCTCATGGCGAGTAAGGGAAACAAGTTCGCCGGCTGCACCGTGGCCCTGGCGACCCCGTTCAAGGATGGCGAGGTCGACGAGCCCGCACTGCGGGGCTGGGTCGAGTGGCAGATCGAGCAAGGAACGCCGATTCTCAGCCCTGTGGGGACGACCGGCGAGGCGCCGACGCTCTCTCATCTTGAGCACGAACGCGTCATCGCGATCGTGGTGGAGACGGCGGCCGGTCGCGCGAAGGTGATGGCCGGCACGGGATCGAACTCGACGGCTGAGGCGATCCGGTTGACCAAGTTCGCAGCTCGGGCCGGTGCCGACGGCGCCCTGATGGTCGCTCCCTACTATAACCGTCCCAGCCAGGAAGGGATGTATCGTCACTTCGCGACCGTCGCCGAGGCGGTTGATTTGCCGATCATCCTTTACAACATCCCTGCTCGGACCGGGCGAAACATGGAGCCTGAGACGATCGAACGGCTGGCGAGTCTCGACACGATCGTCGCGATCAAGGAAGCCGCCGGCTCGCTCGACCAGGTCAGCGACATCCTCGCTCGCACCAACCTCACCGTCCTCTCGGGGGATGACAGCCTGACGTTGCCGATGATGGCCGTCGGAGCCGAAGGGGTTGTGTCGGTGGCCGCCAACATCGTCCCCCGCGACGTCCGCGGGTTGATCGACGACTTCAACACCGGCGACGCCAAGGCTGCCCGCGAGCGACACGCTCGGTTGTTCCCGCTCTGTCGCGACCTTCTCGGACTGGCCCCGAATCCCGTTCCCCTGAAGTCGGCTCTGGCTCTGCTGGGCCGCGGCAACGGCGAGATCCGCCTGCCGCTCTGCCCGCTGAACGAAGTCGAGTCCGGAAAGCTCTCACGAGCTCTCGCCCGTTACGGCCTGATTCAAGCTTGAAGCCCAGCGCGAAGGATTGTTTCGCCTGCTCCCACGCTCCGCTCGTTTCGACGCAGAAAGATCGGATCCTCCTTGAGACGTTTCTGAAGATCTGATTCCCGTTCCCGCTCTTCCATCGACCGTCGCAGACCTTCCTGCTCCCGAAGCCTCGAATTCTCCTCGAGGCCTGACCTGCAAACTCATCAATAATTCGCACCCTAGACGCCGTGGCCTCCCGGACCTCCCCGGAAGGCCCCGGCGAGTTCCCTCGCTGTTCTTTGTCCGAATTCTTTAGTTGAAGAAGTCAGTCTAAGGCCGCTCGGCCCAGAGGACGCTTCTGAATCTCCCCCCTTCCTAAGGAAACTGGCATGGCCCGAAAGTCGACGGCGTCGAACGCCAATGGAACCGTGAAGGTCGAAGAGGCCGCTCCGGAGGTCTCCGATCAGTCCATCCGCGAGCTGGCTCAGGTCTTCAAGCTCTTGAGCGACGAGACCCGGCTGCGGATCCTCTTCTACCTGGCCCTCTCTGAGGACGGCGAGCTGCACGTCACCGAGCTTTGCAATCGGCTGGGTCAGAGCCAGCCGGCGGTCAGCCACCATCTCGCGCTGCTGCGGGTTTCGAGCCTGATCGAGTCTCGCCGCGAGGGGAAGCACAACTACTACAGCGTGCGGACCGAGCACTTCGGCGAGCTCTTGCTGAGCCTTTTCGCCGCCGCCGGCGAGACGCCCAAGAACAAGAAGTACCGGTTCCACGATTTCGTGCTGAACTACACCGGCGCCTGATCACGGAACGCCGCGCCGATCGTTCGGGGGGCGGCCTCTCCCGCCCCCGTCGAGCCGAGTTTCCCCCTCGGCCGGGTCGCATCGCCAGAGTCCCATCGAGAATCGGGACCTGCGCTGATGGTTCGCCTTGACCCCCTTCGACCTTCCGACCAAAATGCCGCGTCGGCTCGCTGGAAACGGCGGCGCCCGCGGGAGCGCGCGGGCCGATCCGTCCCGGATGGAGTATCCGGGCGAGCGAGCGGGGCGAAGACCCTCGACCACCAGCGATGCGAAAAAGGAGTTTCCCGATGGTTCTTTCTTCTCGTTGGGCTGCAGCGGTGGGACTGGGCATGATCGCGGGCGGCCTGCTGGTGGCCCCGATCCAGGGCCAGCAGGACGGAGCCGTCCGTAAGACCAACGGCGCACCGGCCGCCAGCGGCTGGGCCCCCGGCACTCCGCCGATCATCGGCACCATTGACCTCGACGCCGTCTTCAAGAACTACGAGAAGGTCAAGTACGCCAACGAGGAGTTCCAGAACTCCCTCCTCTCGCGCCGCAACGAGCTGATGAAGCAGCAGCAGGAGTTTTCGCAAGAGGCTGAAGTCCTCAGCCGGTTCGCTCCTGGTCAGGATGAGTACAAGAAGCAGGAAAACAAGCTCACCGAGCTGAAGGCCAAGCTGGAAGCCGGCAAGGAGCAGGCCGAGCGCGAGTTCCAGACCAAAGAGGCCGAGGCCATGGCCACCCTCTACAACGAGGTGACCGAGGTCTCCAAGAAGATCGCCGCCAAGCGCGGGATGACCTACGTGATGAAGGTCTCCAACCAGGCCCCCAACGGGTCGAACCCGAACTCGGTGATGGCCGCGATGGCCAATCCGATGATCACCTACGACCCGGCCAACGACATCACGCACGACGTCGTCCACAACCTGAACACCGTTTACAAGAACTCGGGCGGCCCCACGGCGAAGCGGACCGCCCCCGCCGCCGGAGCCGCTCCGGGCCTCGGTGCCCCCGCCGCCGGGACCGTGCCGCCGGCCTCCGCCGCGACCCCCAAGGCCGCTCCTCGCTGAGCAACTGATTTGAGAGACGGGGCGGGCCGACGAGCCCGCCCCAGTCTCCATCGCCGCCTCGCATTGCATCGAGACGCGTCCCGATCATGGATCGATCGGGCCATCACCAGCCCCGGCACCTCGGGCGCCGCATCGGCCGCCGCGCCGGGCGAAAGGACCAGGGAAGGCATGCTCGTCTCCAAGCGCCCCCAGCGCACTCTAGCCCGTGAAGCAACCGTCGACGGCGTCGGCTTCTTCCACGGATCCGACGTCCACATGCGGTTCTTCCCGGCCGAGCCCGACACCGGCGTTCGGTTCATCCGGTCCGACCTCCCCGACCGCCCAAGCGTCGCCGCCAGGATCGACCGCGTCGTCCCCACCCAGCGTCGGACGGCCGTTCAAGATGGCTCCGCCCGCGTCGAAATGATCGAGCACGTCATGGCGGCGCTGGCCGGCATGCAGGTCGACAACTGCACGATCGAAATCGACGCCCCGGAATGCCCCGGCCTCGACGGCTCCAGCCGAGCTTACGTCGAGATGTTCGACGCCGCGGGGGTCGTTGAGCAGGACCGCCCTCGTAAGGGCCTCGTGCTCGACCGCTCCTTCGTCGTCCGCGAAGGCGACGCCGTTCTGGCCGCTCACCCGAGCGCAGCGGACGGGCTCACCCTTTCGTATCACCTCGACTACGGCCAGGCCTCGCCGATCGGCAACCAGGGCGTTCTGTTCTCGATGACGCCCGAGACCTTCCGCGATCAGGTGTCGGCATGTCGAACCTTCCTCCTGGAGAAAGAAGCCCAGGCGCTTCGCTCGATGGGGATCGGCCTGAGGACCACCGAGGCGGACGTTCTCCTCTTCGGTGACTCCGGCGTCGTCGGCAACTCTCTGCGGTTCCCCGACGAATGCGCCCGCCACAAGGTCCTCGACATGGTGGGGGACTTCGCCCTGCTGGGGATGGACCTTCACGGCTTCGTCGTGGCTCACCGGTCGGGTCATCATACGAACGCGTCGCTCGTGCGGAAGTTGATCCACGCCGCGGAACGCGAGATCGAGGAGTCGGCTCGGCCCCGCCAGCCGCTGCCGCTCCGCGTCGACGGCACAATCGACGTCGCCGGCATTCTCGACATTCTCCCTCATCGTTACCCGATGCTCCTTCTCGACCGCGTCCTTGAGGTTCATGAGGGCCGTAGGGTGGTCGGGATCAAGAACGTCAGCGCCAACGAACCCTTCTTTCAAGGGCACTGGCCCGGCCGGCCGATCATGCCCGGGGTGCTGATTATTGAATCGATGGCTCAAGCCGCCGGCGTGTTGATCGCTTCGGGCGTCAACCGTTCCGGCAAGGCCGCGGTGATCGCCTCGATCGACAACGTCAAGCTGAGGCGTCCGGTGGTCCCCGGAGATCAGCTTCGGATCGAGGTCGACGCGGTGAAAATCAAGCCGGCCTACGCCAGCGTCACCGCCGTCGCCCGAGTGGACGACGCCGTCGCCGCTGAGGCGCGAATCCGTTTTGTGTTGATCGAAGCTCCGGCCGCGGCCTGAGCCGTCGAGGCCCCCAAAAGCGACGCAGCCACTTCCATCTCACGACCGACGATCGGCTGTAGGAACCCACTCATGGCCACCATGATCGCTGACACCGCTCATATCGACCCCCGCGCCGAGATCGCGGACGACGTCGAGATCGGCCCTTACTGCGTGGTCGGCCCCGACGCCAGAATCGGCCGAGGCACTCGACTCATCGCCCACGTTTGCATCCTGGGACACACCTCCCTGGGCGAGAACAACGTCATCCATCCGAATTCCGTGATCGGCGGCGAGCCCCAGGACTTCACCTACAAGGGCGAGCCGACCCAGTTGCTGATCGGCGACGACAACACGTTCCGTGAGGGCGTGACGATCCATCGCGGCAGCTGCAAGGAAGACGGCATCACGCGGATCGGCTCCAACAACTACTTCATGGCGAACGTCCACGTCGGCCATGACTGCATCCTGGGCGACCGGATCCTGATCGCCAACAACACGATGCTCGCCGGACACATCCACATGGAGTCGCACGCCACCGTCTCGGCCGGCGTTGGGCTTCACCAGTTCGTCCGAGTGGGCAACTACAGCTACATCGGCGCGCTGTCGCGGATCTACCACGACGTGCCGCCGTACATGCTCGTGGAGGGAAATCCCTCCAAGGTGCGCTGCATCAACATCGTCGGCCTGAAGCGGCACGGGATCTCCTCCGAGGCCATCACGGCGCTGCATGAGGCCCACCGCCTGATCTATCGGGCGCGGATGATCTCCAAGCAAGCTCATGAAGTCCTGGAGGCCCACGGGCAGGTCTGCCCCGAGGTCCGCCGGCTGCTCGATTTCATCGAATACCAGCAGCAGGGCCGCCACGGACGGGGTCGCGACCGGGCCCGAGCCTCCGCCTGAGGACGGGCGGACGCGATCGAAGATAGGACTACGGAGAGTCGGATCGATGAAACCGCTGCGCGTCGCCGTCGTCGGCGTCGGCCACCTGGGCCGACACCACGCCCGCATCCTGAACTCGCTTCCCGGCGTCGAACTCGTCGCTGTCGCCGACTCCCGTCCCGAACAGGCTGCGGCCGTCGCCGAGGGCCTGAAGACCCGCGCGGTGACGGATTATCACGAGTTGATCAACCTGGTGGACGCGGTTTCGATCGCCGTTCCGACCTTTCTCCATCGCGAGGTCGCCGGAGCCTTCCTCGAGGCTGGCGTGCCGGCGATGGTTGAAAAGCCGCTGGCCGGCAACCCCGTCGAGGCCGAGGAGCTGGTCGCACTGGCTCGGAAGGCCGGCGTCGTGCTTCAGGTCGGCCACATCGAGCGCTTCAACCCGGCGCTCGACGCTCTCCGCGAGTCGCCGATCCGGCCCAAGTTCCTGAGCGCGGAGCGGCTCTCGACTTACACGTTCCGGTCAACGGACGTGGGCGTCGTTCACGACCTGATGATCCACGACATCGACCTCGTCCTCAGCCTGATCGACGCTCCTGTGCGAGCGGTTTCGGCCGTCGGTGTGAGCCTCTTCGGTGAGCACGAGGACGTCGCCGAAGCCCGGATCGAATTCGAGAACGGCTCGGTAGCCTCGCTGACCGCAAGTCGGGCGAGCTACTCTGCCTCCCGGAAGATGCGGATCTGGGGAGCCGAAGGCTACGCGTCACTCGACTTCGCCGCCAAGCAGGCGACCGTGGTCCGCCCTTCCGACGAGTTCCTGGCCGGCGGCGTCGACCTGGAAGGCGTCGACCTGGCCCAGCCTGCGGCCGTCAAGGAGCACCTCTTCGGGAAGGTTCTGCGCGTCGACCATGTCGAACCGCCGACCTGCGATCAGCTCACCATGGAGCTTCAGGAGTTCGTCGCCTCGGTCAGGGGCGAGTCGGAACCCCGCGTCGACGGCGAGGCGGCGCTTGAAGCCGTCCGACTGGCCGATCGGATCGTCCGCAACCTCAACGCCCACCGTTGGGAGAGCGCGACGGCTCCCGCGGCCTCGATCCACGCCGGCTCCGTGCTTCGAGGTCCCCACGCCTGGCGTGGGGCCCGCTCCGAACGAAGCCAGCGGGCGAAGAGCTGACCGGCTGGTGCGCTTGCCAGCCGAGGCCGGATTGTATTAAACTGTTCCCGTCGATGCCTGCGCTCCGAGTCCGGCCGCTTCGTCCGGTCGAACCGCGCGGGATGCGTTGCGACCGCCGCCCGCCGGCGGTCTTTTTCTGTTTCTTCCGCGCGAAGTCGTTGCAGGATCCGTCCGATGTCCAACAAAGACGCCGACAAGGAAAAGAGCAAGAAGCCGGCCGCGAAGGCCGAAGCCCCGGCCAAGGAAAAGAAGCCCAAAGAGGCCAAGGTCGAAGCCGAGCCGGTCGCTGAGAAGAAGGTCGAGGCTCCTCGTCAGCCTGCCGACCCCCGTCTCAAGTACGTCAAGAAGTTCCACGGCAAGTTCCTGCCGCGCGGCCCTCTTCGCGACCGCCACACCGCCCTGTTCGCCCGCTGGAACAGCGGCGAAGACCGCGGCGGCGTCACCGTCGAGGAGCTGAAGTCGCTCCATGCCGACTGGATGGTCTCGCGTCAGAAGGGCCCCAAGAAGGCCGCCACCGCCTGAGCGGAAATCCGACCAAAAATCGAAAACCGGGGTCGGGAGAGCTAGCTCTTCCGACCCCGGTTTTCTTTTTTGGCTCGGGCCGAAGCTCAGTCGGCGAACCGCCGGACCGCCGCCGCGATTGCCTGCGCCGCGCTTCGGGCCGCGTCGTTCGCCGCGCAGTTTGCGGCGGCCGTCGCTTGTTGGAAGGCTTCTGGGGCTCGACCATCGTCCTGTTCGAGAACGGCCAGTCCGTAGTGCGCCTCGAAGAGATTCGGCTCCGCCTGGATCGCCCGGAGATACGCCTGGCGAGCCTCTGCATAGCGGCCTTCGACAAGGTCGCACACCGCCAGGCGAGCATCCCGCAGCGCCGGTCTGGGTGCGTCGGTGACGGCCTGAAGATGCTTACGGGCTCGCTCCGGTTCGCCGAGATGGAGGAGCAGAGTCGACAACCGATCGACGGCGTCCCAACTCGCCTTCCCAGGGGGATTCGCGCTCTCCAGAAGCCGGACGGCAGTCTCAATGCGTCCGTTCGTCAGTTCGTTATTCACGAGCCGATCGAGCTCGTCGAGGTTGTTCCAGGAGGTCGGAACGGGCGCCGACAACCGACGAACGAATTCCGGCATCAAGGTTTCAACCTCCTTGTAGAGCTTCTTCTGCTCCGGGTTGATCGGCGAGTGCGCGAGGATTCGTTCGAAGACAGGACGCAGCGGTTCGTACATTTCGCGATTCTCGTAGATCCCCTTCAGCAGGGCGAGCGTCAGAAAATCCCCCGGAGCGATCATCGCAGCACGCCGGACGGCGTAGGTCGCACGAAATGAGGAGAGGTCCATGACGGGATCGAACGGTGCCAGACAACGCGCCGAAGGAGCGTTGGCATCGCGAAGCAGCAGGCAGTAGCCGATCGACTTCCAACCCTCCAGCGAAGCGGGATCGTTCTCCACGACCCGGCGAGCGTAGTCGAACGCCAAGGACGTGAGCGTTCGCGAAAGGTCCAGCCGACCTGTATAGCCGAGGAAGGCGGCGTAGTTCCGAAGCCCCTTCGAAGCGGAGATCAGTGCCGCCGTACCTTGAGGTTCGACGCTGGGATCCGGGCGGAAATGACGGGCTGCGAAATCCACCTCGTGCGTCGCGACGACGTCTCGGTAGGACTCATGGACGAAGACGGCGGAGATGGCGTCGAAACGCACACATCGCCAGCGGCCGCTGCTAAGGATGTGTGCGCCGACCTCGCTGTTGAACTCGTGATCGGTGAGGATCGACGGCCTCCCCTGCCCGTCCAGTTCACGTTGCCAGCGGGGATCGTCCTTGGTGATCCAATCCTTGAGGTCGAGGTAGCGCCGATAGAGCTCCGCGCCGGTCACTTCCAGCCGGGCGTCGGTGAAGACGGTCTTGCCGGGTCCGCCAGGCTTTTCCGGGCTATGTTCGTAGATGAACAGCGATGCGTGCCCGTTGTGGAAGCTCACGAATCGATCGGGCATCCCAGCTTCGCCGGCGAACTTTGCCGACTCGTGCGGAAACCAGAGCGGCTGCTCGCCCCAGCCGATCACGCGGCCCTCGCCCATCCAGGCGTACATCGCCCCGCTCGCGACCGCGAAGATCAGTCCGATCAGGGCGACCAGGGTCAGAACCCGAGGACGTAGCCCTTCGTGCGGAGTGGCAGCCCCTTGCGCGTGGCGTTTTGCGGTTAAGGAACCGACCCACTCGGCGAAGTTCCAGGCCGTGACCGTTCCCACGACCGTGGCGAACTGGTGGCTGTTTCGTGTCGCTCGAAAGCTGAGCAGCGAGAAGGCCGCGAACAACAACAGCCGCAGGACGCTGATCCGCCAGCCTCCCTCCTCCGGCTCGTCGCCCGCGATCTCCGCGGCTTTCTTCCGGGATGAAGACGCCGGCTTTCCAGGTTTCCCCTTGGTTTTCTTCCCCCGCGCCGGCGGATCAAGAGCAAGACTGGCGTCGGCCTTCCCGGCCATTCCCCGGACGCGTGACGCACCGGCCGCCAGGATCGGTACCACGAAGCTGAGCGCCCCGATCAGGATCGTCGCGAAATGGATGTGGAGCGGGACGTTGGTGAATCCGGACTCGGCGATGAAGTCCGGGATCGACTTCAACTCGGCGATGGTCTTCGAGAAGTCTGGGCTGTTCATCGTCCCCGCGAGTTCCAGAGGGTAGATTGCGCCTCGGAAGCCGTAAGGATTGATCAGGCACGCCAACCCGGTCGCCGCCGCCGCCGCCGCCACGGTCGTCCACCACTTACGGCGAGCCGCCGTGAGAGCCCCGCGACGGAGAGCGGCGTCGATGAGCGCGAAGCCCAGGACGATCGGCCCCAGGATGAACAGCCCGTGGGAATTCACCCAGGCGACCTGCGTCGGGGGCAGAAGCCAGGCCAGTCCGGGACGCCGATCCAGTCGGCAAAGAACCGCCAGGAAGATTGAGAGGTAGAGCAGCGTGAGCGTCTCAGGCCGGATGTACATTCGGCCTGAGAGGACCAGAAGCGCTGGCAGCCAACCCAGGATCATGGCCCAGACAGGCCAGTTGGACCGCCTCGCGGTGATGAGAAGCAGGAGTGCGAGGCAGGTGATGATGCATTTCGCCAGGGTCAGGGCCGGCACGCCCCCATGCTCGAAAATCCAGGAGATGCCGACCTGGAAGATCCAGTGGAGGTCGATCCAGGGCGTCCCGGCGCGAGTGAAGGTGTAGAAGTCGACCCGAGGGATCTGGCCGAACCGCCGAATCAGATCGCCCGTGCGCAGGTGCCAGTAGAAATCGGTGTCCTTCAGCTCGAACACGCCGAGCAGGAACGCGAGCGTGAGGAAGAACCCGATCAGAACGACGTCGAAGAGGCCGAGCCCCCATCGCGAGGGTGCCGAGGATTCCTCCGCACCCGCCGTTTCCGCCGCCCGTCGACGAACCCCAGTGGAGGCAGCACGACCTTCCAGCATCAACCGACTCCCGATCCAGGCAAGGCAGCCGCCGACACGACGACGCCGAACCCCGGCCCCGTCCCGAACCCGAGTCTACCACTCTGCCGCGGACAGGGTCGAGGGACGGAGGGAGCCGGATCTTCTTATCAGTTCTGGTCGATCCATGTCGACCCGCTCGTCCATTGCGAGAGCGGCGGGCTCGTGCGCGGGGCGTAATAGTTGCTCCGCCGCGTTGGATAGGCAAAAGGTGAAAGCAACGGCAGGTTGGGCGTCGAGCTCGACGTGCCCTGGACCTGACGGACGACTCCGTCATACCCACGGCTGTAGGTCACCACCGGCGCGGACACCGAACGTAGCGACGCAACAGGGCCATTGAGTGAAAGCGAGGTGTCACCGTAAGTCCCAAGCGGCGAGTAACCGCCAGCGATCGGAGCCGCCCCGCCCACCAGAATGTAGGGTGTAGGCTCGAACGTCCCGAGCGTCCCCGCAGGCTCGCAGATCACCCTTGGGGCCTGGGCGAATGCGACTGAGCCGAGGACGAACGGGACGTACAGAACCGCTCCCGTCACGAACACGCGACGGAGCCTCTTCAAGAACGATGTGTAATTCATGGGTGCATTCTCAAGTGGCTTCAGTCGTGATCGACGTCGAAACAACGACGCAACGACTTGAGAAAATCTACCCTATAAATCGACGGCCGGGCGCTGATTCGATAGATCTAACGACTTCGACGTCGTTGGGGGTCAGATCGAATTGCGGGATCGAGGCAGAACTCCGTGGAGTTCGTCGATAACCTTCGCGACCGCCGTCCCCATCGAGGAATGCAGCAGGTCGTGGAGCTTGGACATCAGTTCGCCCTCGCGGTGGAGGATCACATCCGCGGTCGGCAGGGCGGAACGAGTGTGTGTCTCGGCGACGGGTCGGACAGGCTCGCGTCGGTCCTCGATCGGACTGCTCAGGCCTGGGTGTCCCGTCGAAGGAAGCGAAAGCGGGCCGCCCTCCGCGGGGAACCAGCGGTCAAGGCCGCGGGCGCGGAAGCCAGGAGCTTTCTCACCGGGAGTGGTCGGCGTGTCGTCCGTCTCGCCAAGCAGGGCGTCCATCGACACGTCTAGCGCGACCGCGATCCGCCGCAACGTCCCGGCGCGCGGCAGGCCGGTCTTACCGCTTTCGATCTGATAAAGCGCGGTACGCGAGATCTCGGCCCGATTCGCGAGTTCGTCGGGCCCCCATCCCTTCGCGTATCGGAAGTCTCGAACGCGTTGAGCCAATGTCATCATCGCTGCCCCAACCCTGGTAATCAGAATGGTGCGGATCAGTTCATGGGGAATACCATCGCCGCCAGAGGTTCCCCCCGCCTCCGGCAAGCATCGAGCACGACGACAATATTAGAGAGTTGCGAGAACCGAACTTGTACGAAAAGTGGCGTTCGTTGTCAAGAAAAACCCGTGGACACGCCATATTAACGAGGTGGTCGCTCGAAACCGAACGCACGAAAGACAATGATCCCAAGAGACTTGGGTTCGACGCCGACCTCGTATGGAACAGCGGTCCCTGTTAGCGTCTCGCACAGTATGTCGACGTGGCAGGCACGACCAAGTCGCCACGTCCTGCTTTCTTTTTACGAGGCATGGAATCGATTGGTGCGGTCCCCATCGCTCTCCATCGAGAATTGTAGGTGCCGAATCACCCAAAGGAGAACGGGGAATCTCTGATTTTAAGGGAATTCCTTCGGAGTCACCCGTCGCTGGGCCCGCCTTCCGATTCGCGCGTCACGGCTTTCCATCGAGTTCCTTGAGGATCCCGACGAGCAACTGCGGGTCGCGTTTGTCCATGAGGTGGACGATCCGGGACTCGGGGAATTCCAACTTACGTAGCGCTTCTTCCACGCGCTTCCAGAGCCGATCCTTCTGCTTCCCCTCGGCCAGGTAAAGTTCCGTGGTCAGTTCGGAGAGTTTCTGGAAGGCGATCGCGTCGAAGTTTCTGTAATAGCGATCGATGATCTTCTTCTGGTAGGGCGAGTAGTCGGCCATGGGGATCGTCGTTATTCCAGGGGTCGAGAGGGAGTTTCCGCAATCCTAGGCCGACGCCCAGCGTTCGCCAAGCCGGGCCTACGGGAGGTAAGCGTCCTCCCGAGGCCGGATGGTCATGCTTTTGGTTTGACTTCGTCAATGAGCGCCGCTCATGACGACGTCCTGGGACGAAGCGTTCTCCGTCGCAGTCTCGGCGGTCGTTACGCCGTCGAGGTATTCGTTCAGGCTCCGATGCAACCGGTTGGTCAGCTTCGAGCCGCTCACATTGGAACCGTCGAGCTTCACGACCTGCCGAGCCGAGGCGACCGGAGTCGTGGCCGACGCGTTGTAGTCGACCTTCACCGGGGTTGCCACTGCGGCGGTCGCGGTCCCCAGATCCACGGTGGTCGGCGTGGTCGCGGAGGCGACGGCCGTCGTCGCGCTTGAGCCGTGGTTGAAGATCGACCAGTCGAGGATGGCGTCGGGGTTGGTTCGGGCGAGTCGCTTGAGGGCGTTGTACTGGGTCTGGCCGGAGCGGTTCATCAGGAATTTGAGCCGGCCGGTGGCCGACGCCGAGTTCGTGATGTTCACGACCTGGTTCTGAGTGATGATCTGCTGGCCGTCGTAGGTCTCGGCCGTGAACGTCAGGGTCTGGAGACCCGGGTCGGCCTGGATGTCGCTCGCCTTGAAGACGAAGACCTGGGCCGCGTAGGGGCTCCTGGGGAAATGATGCACCTGGGTGGCCACGGGCTTCGCGCCGTTGAGGTCGACCGTCGAGGGGTCGATGGTCGACGGATCGAAGCCGGACGTCCCCTGGACGTAGACCCGCACCAGGTCGTCGTGGGCGTTGTCGATGATCCGGTGTTCGTGCGGGTTGATGAGAATCGGCGGCGAGATCGGCGGGCAGGTCTGGGGCGTCGGGGTCGCGGCGCTGATGAGGACCGGCTGCTCGGGGAAGAAGGCCTCGCTGATCGGGCCGTCCTGCGCGGAGCCGGCGAAAGCCCCCACGCCGACCACGGAGGTCGTCTGGATGTCGGAGCCGGTGATGGACTTGTACAGATCGTTAAAGTTGACGATCGACAGTTCCATACCCGGATGGTTGGGGTCGTTCTGGGTGTAGATGTTGCCTTGATATTGAGGCAACGCGGTCACGAACGTCGGCGCGACGTTCGGGCCAGCCTGGTTCGCGGTGGCCACCTGGAAAACCTTGGCCGCCTGCCCGCTTGGAACCGCCTGAGAGAACCCGGCGACGATCTGCGCCGTCCCCGTCCCCAGGAAGTCCAGATAGACCCCCATGTACTCGGTGCCGCCGAAATCACCGAGATCCTGGAATCCCGGCGAAGCCGTGCTGACAGCGGGGTTGACGGATCCCGAGTTTCCGTTATTGTCTGCATCGCCGGCAATCACCGGACGACCCGCCGAATCCAACGGATTCGTGGGCTGCTCGATACCGATGAACAGCGTTCCGCCGTCATCGGGGGAGTAGCTCACCCGCAGCCCCGAGATGTCAAAGCCAGACACGCCGATGAGCGGCTGGAGGCTGGCCGGGATCGACGGGTGCTGAACGTTCGAGTTGTCGGGTAGGACTACAACGCCTGGACTCTGTGTAGCGGGAAAATCGGTTGCGACGTTTCCCGTGAAGGCCACAGTGAGCATTTGCCGATGATCAAGCTGTTCCATCATGACGACGGGGTTGCGGACGGCCCGGACGCGACCGCTTCGGCGGCGCCACGAGCGAACAGCTTGCAGCAGTCTTTCGAATAGCGACATCGCGCCATCGTCCTTTCTTGCGAGATCCGAACTCCCGACGAGGGAGACGGTGGTGAGCCGATCGCGAGCGAATTCGGGCCTGAGCCCCGATCATTCCCGTCGGCTGGAAACATCGAATCGATCTTCAACTTGACCATCTGGCTGAGTCGTGGTTTGCTCGCCAGGCCCTGGTCGCATCAACGCCTGGCATGATCGTCCCGGCCGACGCGAGGAATGCGTCGCGCCCCACCCGGCTTCCGCGGGACGAAACGACCATACGTGGAAGGAGTCTCGTCATGGTTCACCGTCGCTTGGGGCTGTGGGGTCTTGCCCTCGGCTTGTTGGTCGGCCCGCTCGTCCCAGCCGGTTGGGCGGCCCCCGTGAATCTCACCGGGTATGTGGAGAAGGACTTCCCGCTGAACGGCGGGACCACCGGCACCGGCAAGGTCTTCACCCAGACCGTGACCACAAGCCCGACGACCATCGCGCAGTCGAGCTGGATCACGAACAACGGCTGGGTCTCGGGCTGGAACGTCAAGGACATCCGCTTCAGCTACTACCAGGACCCGACCGCCAGCAGCAACAACGTGCTGTACGTCGGCTTCAACACCTGGGCGAACAGCAGCGGCACGTACGCTCCGTTCGGCCAGGCCAACGGCGACCCCTCGGGTACGGCCACGTCCTACGATCCGGCCCACCTGGGCGCGGGGACGCCCACCAGCGACAAGTCGTTCGCCCTGGAGATCGCCAAGTACAACCCCGCCGATCCGACTAAGCCCGGCCAGGTCGTCGCCATCGCCGGCGTTCCCGCCGACAAGTCCCTGAACGGCCCCGGCATCGACGGCTACACTGTCTCCTCCGTGGACACCAGCCGTGAGTCGGGCGGTTTGGGTTACATGTTCGGCAAGACCATGCCCCAGTACATGGGCAACCTGGCTTACGACCCGTCTCCCTCGCACCCCCAGCTTGAGTTCTCGATCAAGAACATCAAGGATCTGGTGGGCCTCACCAGCACCACGGGGTTCTGGGTCCGGGCCTACGCCGGTTCCGGCCTCGACGGAGTGGCTGGCGAGACCTACATGGACTGGGTCTTCATCCCTGGCAAGGACATCGTCCCCCAGGTCGGCGTCCCCGAGCCAGCGACCTTGCTGAGCTGGACGCTCGTGGGGGCCGGACTGGCCTGGAAGGCGCGCAAGCGCAAGGCCCGAGGCAAAGTCGAAGCCTGATGTGAGTCGAGTCTCGGTCGAGGTCATAAAACGCATCCCTGCGCGAAGCGGCGGCCGTTCCGATGGTCGCCGCTTTTTTCATCGGCCTCCTCTCCGACTGGGATTCCTCCCTTTCGTTGCCTTGACTCGCCCTCTCTCCTCCCTCTTGCTATGGCTGCTTCGCCTTTCCCAGGCGACCAATTTTAGCTTGTCTCCGTGGTCGTCAATCTTTACCAGACGACACGCAGCGAGCCGATCCTGAAAACAGAAGGGGCGTCCTGCTTCAATCGAGCAGGACGCCCCTTGTTTGTTGGCTCGATCGTGTAGTTCAGACCACGCTCAGCGCGCCGTCATTCCCGCGCCGACGACCACGATCTGCTCGTGGATTCGATCTCCGGAGAGAAGTTCCAGGGCGGCCTGCAGGGCGAGCTGCTTCGAGTGCCACGTCCGTACCTCGCCACTGACGACGACCTTCCCTTTGCTCTCTTCCACCATCAGATTTCGGATGCGCCCGTAGGTGTAACGACGCACCTGATCCGCCACCTGCTCCGTCAGGGGGGTCGTTTCCGTGGTGTTGAGTGCGTCCATGAGACGGGCTCCACTTAAGTAAACACAGTTAATCACGTCCTGAGGGGTGTTCCCTCTTGTTTCTGCCAACATAGAACAAACTTGAGCTTGACGCGCGAAAAAGAAAACACAAGGAAAAACCTTGCGGATTCTCCCGATATTAACACCATGCAAGTGTTGAGCCGAATTGCACCAAAATCCTTCAGGGAAGGGACTTGTGGAGGATTCCGGAGACTGAGTTGGAGCGGTCAGTCCTGCCGAGGGGCGGCGAGGCGGATCAGAAGCCGCTCAAGAATGACGCGCGGATGGAGTTGGCTCCCGCCCTTGACGTCGAGGTCGGCCTGGAGAAGCTCGGCCGGAAGCTGGTCGACTCGGCGCGGGCCGAGATGGGAATGCTGGCGAGTGACCTGCTGGAGGAAGAAGGGCTGTGTTCGAATGCCAGCGGCCTCACAGGCCTCGGCCAGCGGGAGCCTGGCGGCGCGGAGGCGCCCGGCGTGGTGCAGCCGCATGAGACTCGAGGACATTCGGGCGAGCAGCCCAACCGGATGCTCACCCTTGGCGATCAGGTCGTCGAGCAGTTTGACGGCCTCCGAGCCTCGGCCTTCGGTCGCGGCGTTGACGACGTCCCAGATCTCCTCGATACGGCCGGCCTCGACGAACTTGGCAACGTCCTCGCGACGGATCTCGCCGATGTGGGCGGTGGCGATGGCCAGCTTGTCGATCTCCGCGGTGAGGAGACCGAGTTCCGGCCCCACCAGCTCCAGCAAGAGCTTCACGGCGTCCGGTCCGATCTTCGCTCCCTGTCCCTGGGCGTAGGACGGAAGCCACTTCAGGAGTTCGGCCTCGCTCGGCCCTGGGCACTCGATCGGCAGTCCAATCTTAGCGACCGATTTCGCCAGCCTGGTCGTGCTCGGCCAGGATTTGACGACGAGAATCAGGCTCCCTGAACGGCTCGGGGCCTCCACATAGTCCTCGAGTTCCTTCCGGTAGGCCGTGACGAACGGGTCTGCCTCATCGATCACCACGACGCGCCGCTTTGAGAAGAACGGCAGCGTCCGCAACTCGTCGATGACGTCCGCCAGCTTGGCCGACGATCCCTCGAACCGAGCCACGCCGACGTCCGCTTCCTCGCCCGGGATCTCTTCACGGATCGCGCGCCGGATTGACTCTCTGCGGAGGTATGGGTCGTCGCCGAAGACGACGTAAACCGGCCGCCCCCCCTGCCCCTCGGCCGCTTTTAACCAGTCAAGCCCACGCATCGCCCGCCCTCAGTCCTCAACGGCCGGCACCAGTTCTTCCTGGCATCGTCCCAAATCGCCCCCCTCTTGGGGAGCCCGATCACCGGGTCGACTCGACGCCAAAATCACCTTGACCGGATGACGCTTCCTCGTAGAATCGAATGAAACAGACGTTTGAAACACTCGTTTCAAGCCGTGGTGATCTCGATGTCGACGATGGATACGACGAAAGCCAGGCTGATTGAGGCCGCTGGGCGGGAGTTCGCCGCCAAGGGGTTCGACCAGGCGCGGATCCGGACGATCTGCGATGCGGCCGCGGCGAATCTGGCCGCTGTGAACTACCACTTCGGCGACAAGGAGCAGCTTTACCGGGCGGTCTTGCTGGAGGCCTACCGGCGTCGTAGCACGGTGATCACGCCTCAGATCGGCGAGGGCCTGCCGGCGGAGAGGCTACGGGCTTTCATTCGTTTCTTCTTCGACCAGGTCGTGGCGGGAGCGGATGAAGACACCTGGCAGTCTCAGCTCATCATGCGAGAGCTGTTTCACCCGAGCACGGCTCTGGACCACGTCGTCCGGGAATGGATCCAGCCTCGCTTCAACCTCCTGAAGTCGATCATGCGCGAGATCCGCCCAGGGGTCGATGAGGACCGGCTCAACGCCCTCTGCTTCAGCGTGGTCGGCCAGTGCCTGATGTACCGAATGACCCGCGAGGTCAGTGGAAGATTGATTGGGCCGGAGAACCTGAAACGGCTGGGCCATGCGTATCTCGCCGACCACGTGACGGAGTTCACGCTCGCCGCGCTGGGGTTGGGGCCTCCGGTTGCACTCGATTCCACCCCCGAGTCTTGAGGAACGGACCATGTCCTGGATCGCGATCAAGATGCTCGTGGGCGACCGGGCCAAGTTCCTGGGGATCGTCATCGGCCTGACCTTCGCCGCGGCGCTCATCACTCAGCAGGGGTCGATTTTCTGCGGCCTGATGCTCCGCACCTGCGCCATCATCACCGACGTCACGGGAGCCGACCTTTGGGTCATGGACCCAGGCGTCCGGTTCGTGGACGATGTCAAGCCGATGCTGGAGAGCAACCTCGACCGCGTCCGAGGCGTCGCGGGCGTGAAGTGGGCGGTCCCGCTCTACAAAGGGACTGCGCGAGCCAAGCTGAACTTCGTTCCCGACGACCTGAAGTCGAAAACCTACGCACCTGAAGTTCTGGCGAAAGAGAAGCAGGCTGAGGCGAAGTCGGCGGCTCCGTCGAACGTCTTCACCAAGATCCTCGACGTCTTCGCGCCGGCGTCCGGCGACTTCTCCACACCTCCACCGCGATGGTACGACCCGACCGAGGTCAATGTGGTCGAGTCGGTCAACCTGATCGGCGTCGACGACTCCTCGATGGTCGGCGCTCCCCCGCATGGGACGATGGTCGGGCCGGGGCCGAAGGGGAAGATGTGGGTGGGCTCGCTGGAAGACCTGCGGCGGCCGGACTCAATCATCGTCGATCGCGTCGGCCTCCGGAAGCTCTTCCCCGGCTGTCATCTGGAAGACCCGTTCGACGACCCGACGGAAACCGAGCAGGCGTACGTCGAGCGGCTCCGAGCCTTCATCCGGTCCGCTCCCGAAATCGAGATGAACGACCACAGGGCGGTGATCGTCGGCGTCTGCGAGGCGACGCGCACGTTTACGTCGAACCCGGTCGTTTACACGCTCTACAGTCGGGCGAAGCGATTCATGCCGATGGAGCGGAAGATGCTCACGTTCATCCTGGCCCAGGCGGGCGAGGACACGAACGGTCAGAAGCTCGCGCCGGCCGTCGTCGCCGAACGCATCCGCAGCCGGACAGGTCTGGGAGCCTGGAGCAGTCAGGCCTTCATGTACCGAACGATCAAGTATTACCTGATCTATACCGGTATTCCGATCAACTTCGGCATCACCGTGTTCCTCGGCTTCCTGGTCGGAACGGCGATCGCCGGTCAGACGTTCTACAACTTCACGATTGAGAATATCAAGCAGTTCGGGTCGCTGAAGGCGATGGGGGCGTCCAACGGTCGGATCGTGGGAATGATCCTCCTCCAGGCGGCCGTGGCGGGGACGCTTGGCTACGGGCTGGGCGTGGGACTCTCCTCGCTGTTCGGCTTCAAGACGCTGGACAGGTGGGGCAATCCGACAGAACTCGCCTATTTCACGCCGTGGCAGCTACTGCCGGTGACGGCCGCGGCGATCGTCTTCATCTGCGTCCTCGCGAGCCTGGTGAGCGTCCAGCGGGTCGTCCGCCTGGAGCCGGCCGTCGTCTTCCGGAGCTGATCGCATGTCCGTGGCAACGGAGACTTCGACCGAACTGAAAACGCAAGACGCCTCGATCGCCGTACGAATCCGCGGCCTGCGCAAGCATTTCGGGACCGGCGACCAGCAGGTCAAGGCGCTCGACGACGTCGACCTCGACCTGGAGGCCGGGAAGATGTCGTTGATCGTCGGGCCCTCGGGCTGCGGCAAGACGACCTTGCTTTCGGTCGTCGCGGGCATCCTCAACGCGGACGCGGGCGAGGTGTCGATCTTCGGCGAGGTCATCACCCGGATGGGCGACCGCGCCAAGACGCGATTCCGCGCCCGGGCGATCGGGTTCGTCTTCCAGCAGTACAACCTTCTGCCGGCGCTCACGGCCGCGGAGAACGCGGCGATTCCCCTGGTGATCGCCGGTTGGCGGAAGGCGCCCGCCGTCGCCAAGGCGGCCGAGGTGCTGACGTCGATCGGAATGGGAAAACGGATCAACAGCCTGCCGTCCCAGCTTTCGGGCGGCCAGATGCAGCGTGTGGCGATCGCGCGGGCGCTCGTCCACGATCCCGAGCTTCTGGTCTGCGACGAGCCTACCGCGGCACTCGACCACGAGACGGGTCTGACCGTGATGGGTCTGCTCAAGGAGTCGGCCGTGCGGCCCGACCGGGCCGTGGTGGTGGTCACGCACGACAACCGCGTCTTCCAGTTCGGCGACCGCATCGCCCACATGGACGACGGCCGCGTGATGAAGGTCGAGGATCGCGACCCGGAACATCCCGGCGCTGGAACGGTCAACCATTAACGACGAGTCGAACATGTTCATTCGATACGTTCTGCCGATCCTCGCCGTGCTGGGCGTCGCGCTCGCGGTCAAAAGCGTCCTCCCGTACAACGTCAGCCTTGAGTCGGGCCGACCTGTGCTCAAGAGCAAGACGCCCCCTCCCGCGACTCCCCTCTTACCTCCCCCAGAACGACCAAGCCGTTTCGCGGAGAGCATTCACGGCATGGGGCTCGTGGAATCCCAGCGTGAGAACATTCCCATCGGGACCGCGGTCCCTGGTCTGGTGATGGAAGTCTTCGTCGACGGCCGGCCCGGATACGATCCTCCGCACAAGTGGGTGGGCGACCGCGTCGCCCAGGGCGAGCCGCTCTTTCGGATCGACGGCCGGGATCTGGACGCCGAGCTGAAGTCGCGCGAGGCGACGCTCGCCGCCGCCGAGGCTCAGTTGCACCGTCTGGAAAATATGCCCCGCGTCGAGGACGTCCCCATCGCCCGAGCGGCCGTCGACGAGGCCGACGCGCGGCTGCTTGACGCTGAGGCCGCATACTCCCGCGACTCCAACCTCTATCAGCGGAACATGCTCTCGGCCAGCGACTACGACAAGACTCGCTTCACGAAGCTCGCCGCCAAGGCGGCCCTCGAAAAGGCCAAGGCCGACCTGGAGAAGCTGGAAGCCGGAGCCTGGAAGGAAGATATCGAGGTCCAGCGCGCCGCGGTGCTCCAGGCGCGAAGCATGGTTGAAAGCACCCGAATCATGATCGAGCGCCTGGTCGTCCGCGCGCCGGTGGCCGGCGAGGTGCTCCAGGTCAACGTGCGGCCGGGGCAGATCGCGACCCTCACGTGGAAGGAGCCGATGATCGTGCTCGGCGAAGTCGACCGCCTGCACGTCCGGGTCGACATCGACGAGAACGACCTCCCACGGTTCAAGCAGGGAGTTCCGGCTGTCGCGACGATGAAGGGAAAAACCGAGCCCGAATTCCCTCTGAAGTACGTCCGCATCGAGCCCTACGTGATCCCGAAGAAGTCGCTGACCGGCGACAACTCTGAGCGCGTCGACACCCGCGTCCTCCAGGTGATTTACGCCCTCCCCGAGAACCCGCCGGCGAAGATCTACGTCGGGCAGCAGATGGACGTTTTCCTGGATCTTGGGCCGAATTCCTGAGCTTACTCCGCCGATTTGGGGAGCTTTGCGGTCACGATACGGAACTTGACTGTGGCGGTTAGCTCGGTCTTCTTGTCGTCGTTCTCGTCCCGGAGGATCACGTCGTACTCGTAATCGCCCGGCGGCAGTCCCTTGAGGGCGAACGTGTTGCTCAGGTAGACCGAGCGCGGGGGCTTTTTGGCGACCCCCTCGTATTCGAGGATGTCGTCCTTCCTCCGGAGCACCTTCTTCGACCCGGCAGCACGGATCTGGGCGTCCTCGGTGAATCTGGCGGCGAACTGATCTCCCTTGGGGACGACTTTGTAATCGCGTGGGCGGAAGTAAACGAGGAGCTTCTCGTCGGCCGTCAGTTCAGCGTTCGGCAGTTCCTCGTAGTTCTCGAAACCGTCGATCCGTGAACAGACGACGGGCTGTTCGATGCGGAGCTTCGGTCCGGCGTCGTCGGACTTCTTGGCGTCCTGCGCTCCCGTTGTCGAGGCCGTTAGTACAAGACCGAGCGCTGTGACGAGGGATCGGCGAACGAGCATCCAGGACATCTCGGCCTCCGAATTACGAACGAGGATCAGACCGCCCCGGCCGGCTCTTGAACGAGCCGGCCGAGGCGTGGAATCTGAGGATCATGTCACCAGATGCGGACGCGATCCTGCGGCGGCAGCCAGAGCTTATCCCCTTCCTTCACGTCGAAGGCCGAGTAGAAGGCGGGGAGGTTGCGGAGAACGCCGTTGCAGCGGAACTCGGCCGGGGAGTGCGGGTCGACGGTCAGCCGGCGTGACAGCTCGGCGTCGCGGATCTTGCCGCGCCAGGCTTGCGCCCAGCCGATGAAGAACCGCTGGTCGCCGGTGAGGCCGTCGATCACCGGGGCCTCCTTGCCGTTCAGCGACATCTTGTACGCCTGGTAGGCGATCGTCAGGCCGCCGAGGTCGCCGATGTTCTCGCCGATCGTCAGCGCGCCGTTGACCTTCTGACCCGGCAGTTGAGCCGGCTCGAAGCCGTTGTACTGCTCGATGAGCTTCTGCGAACGGGCGTCGAATTCCTTGCGGTCGGCGTCGGTCCACCAGTTGACCATGTTGCCGTCGCCGTCGGACTTGGAGCCCTGGTCGTCGAATCCGTGGCCGATCTCATGGCCGATGACGGCCCCGATGGCCCCGTAATTCACGGCGTCGTCCGCCGCCAGGTCGAAGAACGGGGGCTGGAGGATGGCCGCGGGGAAGACGATCTCGTTGAGACTGGAGTTGTAATAGGCGTTGACCGTGTGAGGCGTCATTCCCCATTCGGTCCGGTCGATCGGCTTGCCGAGCTTGGAGAAGTCACGGTCGTTCTCGAATGCGGCGGCCCGTCGGATGTTCCCCAGCAGGTCGTCGGGCTTGGTCTCCAACTTCGAGTAATCGCGCCACTTGTCCGGGTAGCCGATCTTGGGGGTGAACTTGGCGAGCTTGTCCAGAGCCTTGGCGCGGGTCTCGGGGCTCATCCAGTCGAGCTTGGAGATGTCCTCGCGATAGGCGGCGATCAGGTTGTCGACCAGTTCCTTCATGCGAGTCTTAGCGGCCGGCGGGAAGTGCCGCTCGACGTAAAGCCGACCGACGGCCTCGCCCATCGCGCCCGAGACCACGCCGACTCCGCGCTTCCAGCGGGGCTCCTGCTCCGGGGTACCGGAAAGAGCCTTCCGGAAGAACGCAAAGTTCTCGTCGACGAACGGCTTGCTGAGGACTGGCGCGGCATCGTGGATCAGGTGCCAGCGCAGCCAGGTCTTCCAATCCTCGATCGGGACTTCGGTTATGAGCGTCGAGGCTGCGGAGAGGAAGTCGGGCTCGGCGATCACGACTTCTTCGAGATTGGGAGCCCCGAGATTCGCGAACCAGGTCTTCCAGTCGACGGCAGGGGCGAGGGTTTCCAGCTCAGCAAAGGACTTCTTGTTGTACGTGAGCGACCGATCGCGACGCTTGACGCGGTCCCAATGGTGCTTGGCGATCTTCGTTTCGAGTTCCAGGACTCGAGCCGCCTGGGCCTCGGCATCCGAGACGCCTGCCAGCTTGAACATCGCGGCGACGTGGGCGATGAACTTGTCGCGGACCTCCTGGTACTTCGGGTCGCGATAGTAGGACTCGTCGGGGAGACTGATACCCCCCTGCCCCATGTACGTGACGTACTGGTCGGACTTCTTCGCATCGACGCTCACCCCAGCGCCGAAGAGGCCGCCCGCCCCCTCCCGCTGCAGCGTTCCGAGCAACGCGACCAGGCCGGCCTTATCCGTCAGGACGTCGACCTTCGCCAGGTCGTCGGCGATCGGCTTGACGCCCAGGGCCTCAACACGGGCCTCGTCCATGAAGCTCTTGTAGAGGTCGCCGACCTTGCGTGCCTCGGAGCCGGCCGGGGCGTCGGTTCGCTGCGACTCTTCCACGATGGTGCGGATGGCGGCGTCGCTCTCGTCGATCAGCTTGTCGAAGGTCCCCCAGCGCGACTTGTCGGGCGGGATCTCGGTCTTCTGGATCCACGAGCCGTTGATGTACCGAAAGAAGTCGTCCTGAGGACGGACGGCCTTGTCTAAGCCGGACTTGTCGACTCCCGACCGGACCGGCGAGGCGTCGTCGGCGTGGGCGACGGGGGCGACGACGGCCGATGCGAGAATGAGTGCGAGGCGGAATCCTCTCGGATGGGTCACTCGTTGGTCCTTCCTTGATGATGTTCGAAATGCGAGACGCCCGGGCCGGGCGAGACCGGCGCCGGGCGCTAGGCCTGGCATTCCAGGTTCGGGGATGTCGCCTCCGAAATCAAGTCGGGTCGCGACCGGTCACTTCCCCTTGGGATCGAGATTGGCCTTCAACTCCTCGGCCGAAACGCTCGAAGCAACGCCTTCCGAGGGAACGTCCATGCCGGCCGTCCAGACGATCGCGTTGAGAGCCAGCTTGCGGAAGTTGGGGTCCCCCCAGTTGACGTGGGCGTGTCCTCCGGTGAACCCGAATCCTCGGCCGCCGTCGGGACGCTCGACGGCCCAGGCGAGAACCTCGGGTCGCCCCTTGGCTTCCTGGATGTGCTTGTAGGGGCCTGCCGGCGAGGTGCGGGGCGTGTCGCGCGTGGCGTCGTCAGGCTTGGCGACGAGGATGGGGGTCACGCCCTTCATTTCGGGGCGGAATCGGATGTTGTAATACCATTCGTCGACCACGCCGAACGGCTGGACGCCCCGGGTGATCGCGTGTTCGGGAAGGCTTTCGATGGCGGCCTTCCAGTGAGGGTTGGTGGAGAAGCCGGTCTCGTAGTAGCCGCCGATCCAGTCCTGAAACTTCGCGCCGGGCTCTCCCTTGGGGACCTCGACGGCGTAATGCATGAAGCCCAGGCCGACGCCCTTGTCGGCGAGCTTCTGAAGCTTGGCGAGATGATCGCCCTGGATGGCAGGATGGTTGCCGCCGCCGTCCATGAAGAAGATGAGGGCCTTGGCGCCGTCGAAGACGGATTCATCCTTGGGCCAGCCGCCGGCGACGACCACGGGCTCGACGCCCGGGACGCCCGCGAGGCACTTGGCCAGCAGTTTGCAGCCGGCGTTGAACTCATGCTGACCGGGGCCGTGGCTGGGCCGGCCGGCGAGCAGGACGATTTTCGTGGGCTCCGCGGCTGCGACGGTCGCGGCCGAGGCCGCGAGAATCAGGGCGGCGAGCCCGGAGAGTCGGAATCGGGTCATGGGGTCGTCCTCGGCTGGGATCGTCGGTGAAAAAAACGGGCGGGGCGTCGCGAGGGTCGCTCGCAAAGCCCCGCCCCTGAGCGGCGGTCGTCACGCGGTTCGGGGCGGCCGGGACCGCGCGGCGGCTCGGATCAGATCAGCTCGGTGACGCCCGGACGCGGGAATTCGGGCTCGGACATCGCGCCCTTCATGTCCAGGTTCTTGGGGAACGTATCGAGCTTGGAGTTGAGGGCCTGCTCCCACTCGACGCGCTGGCCGGTGTAAGCCGACATCCGACCCATGATCGCCGTCAGCGTGCTCTCGGCGACCTGACGCAGCTCGTTGATCGGCTGGCCGGAGACGATGCTTTCCAGCAGGTGCGTGTGTTCGTGAACGTAGGCGTTGCCGTCCTGGATGCGGAGGCGTTCCTTGTTGGAGCCGCTGAAGCGGTAGCCGCCGCTGCGGAACTGCCCCTTGCTGCCGACGATCGTCTCGGAAACGTTGGCGGCGGTGTTGGGGATCTGACGGCACATCGACATGACGTGAACGTCGTTGGGGTACTCGTAGTCGACCGCGAAGTGGTCGTAGCTCTGGCCGTTCTCGGGGCCGACGACGTTCTGGCGGCCGCCCATGCCGACGCAGGCGACCGGGTGCGCGCCGATGGCCCAGTTGGCGACGTCCAGGTTGTGGACGTGCTGCTCGACGATGTGGTCGCCGCAGAGCCAGACGAAGTGGTACCAGTTGCGGACCTGGTACTCGGTGTCGCTCCATTCGGGCTTGCGCTTGCGGGCCCAGATGGCGCCCTGGTTCCAGTAGACCTGACCGCCGACGACGTCGCCGATGACGCCGTCGTGGATCCGCTTCATGCTCTCAATGTAGCCCGGCTGGTGCCGACGCTGGGTGCCGGCGACGACCGACAGTTTCTTGGCCTTGGCTTCCTCGGCGGCGGCGAGCACCTTGCGGATGCCGGTGCCGTCGACGGCGACCGGCTTCTCGGTGAAGAGGTGCTTGCCGGCCTTGATGACGGCCTCGATGTGACCGGGGCGGAAGCCCGGCGGGGTCGCCAGGATCACCAGGTCGCAGCACTCGATGACCTTCTGGTAGCCGTCGAAGCCGACGAAGCAGCGCTCGTCGGCGACGTCGAACTTCTCCTTCGAGGTCGGGTCGTTGCGAAGCCGCTCGCGACAGTTCTTGAGGTTGTCCTCAAAAGCGTCGGCCATCGCGTGAAGCTTGATGTTGTATGTGGTGCCGGCGGCTTCGCAGATGTTGTCCGCCGCGCCGCTGCCGCGGCCGCCGCAACCCACGAGGCCGACCTTGATCACGTCGTTGCCGCGAGCGTGGGCGTTGCCCAGGAGTCCGAGACCGGCGAAGGCCGCGGACGAGGTCTGCAGGAAAGTTCGTCGATTGGGACCGGTCATGATTCAGCGACTCCCGGGGAAAGAGGAGGGCGGGACGGCGCGGGCCTCACGCGGCCGGCGGGCGTCGCCGCCCCGGACTAGCGATCAGCGACATCAAAGCGATCTAAACTCCAAAACACGAACGAGAAGGCAAACCTCAGCGGGTCCCCTTCCCCTTAACGACGAGCGACTTGATTCCCTTGAGGGACTCCTGCTCGTTCAGCGGGCGGATGACGCGGAAGCCAATAAAATGGGCGTCCGTGTGCCACCAGATGCTCTGCGGACGTTGCGGATCCTGCACGCTCCACTCAAGGTCGGACCCGCGACGGGCGGCGCTGCGGAGCTTCTCCGCATCGTCGTCCCACGAGCCGCCCCGGGCGACGTACGGGTATTCCTTGGCGGTGGGCGCCGCGAACGGCTCCAGCGTGACCTTGTCGCCCGCGAACTGCTTGTAGAAGTCGGGGACGTAGTGGTCCAGGCACCACTCAGCGACGTTGCCGTGGATGTCGTAGAGACCCCACGGGCTGGGCTTCTTCTTGCCGACCGGCTGGGGCTTCTCGGCGTTCTCAACGTACCAGGCGTACTCCTCAAGCCCCTCCGGGTCGTCCCCGAAGAAGTAGGCCGTCTTGGCGCCGGCGCGGCAGGCGTACTCCCACTCGGCCTCAGTCGGGAGGCGGTAGGTCAGGCCAGTCTTCTCGGAAAGCCACCGGCAGTATTCCATGGCCGAGTGGTGGGTGATGCAGATCGCGGGCTGACCGCGGTGGCCGTAGCCGAAGGTCATGTCGGCGTAAGGCGGGGTCGGCCGGGTGACGGCGTCGGCCTTCATCTCGGTATCAACCTGGCTCTTGAGGTCCACCCCCTCGCGCTGCTTCTTCTTGAGGTCCAGCGAGAAGCAGAAGAGGTCGTATTCGTCCCAGGTGACCTCTCGGGCGCCCATCCAGAAGGGGGCGATGGCGACCTTGTGCTGAGGCCCTTCGTCGTCGCCGCGCTTCGCCTCGGTGTTGGGGCTCCCCATGACGAACTCGCCGCCCGGGATGGGAACCAGGTCGAACTTCACGTCGACGCCGGGGATGGCCTGGGTGTAGGCCTTCATTTCGGCTTCAGTCTTCACAACGGGCGCCTGGCCCGCGGCCGACCCGGCATAGGCCAGGGCGACGGCGAGCGCCAGGCCGAAGGCGGAGGCGGCGCGGGGGGCATGCGTCGAGCGGCTCACTTTGATAGGCTCCAACAGGTCTAGGTCCGACCGAGAGGCGCGCTCGGACGGCGAAGAAGATCGTCAAGGGGGGATACCGTGGCTCCATCACCCATGAGCGTTCGCCTGAGCGCTTTGGTCCTGATTTCGATGTTCGTCGGCACCGGAACGGCGGGCGAGCCCATGCGTTTCGAGTTCGTCGAGACGCACATGGGGAGCTCGTTCAGAATTCTCTTATACTCCACGGATGAAGCCGCCGCCAGAAGCGCGTCCCGCGCCGCCTTCGATCGGATCGCTCGACTCGATACGGTCCTCAGTGATTACGACGTCGACAGCGAACTTTCGCGTCTCAGCGCGGCCGCCGGCGGCCCGGCGACGCGGGTTGGGCCGGAACTCCTCGATGTTCTGACGAAATTTCGATACTGGTACGAAAAGACCGAGGGACGGCTCGATCCGACGATCGCGCCGGTGGGTCGGCTTTGGAGGCGGGCGCGACGAGAGCGGATTCTCCCCGCCCCGGACAAGATCGCCGAGGCCCTCCCTCTGGTCGGCATGGATAAGTTGGTCATCGATCAGGCGGCCGAAACCGTCCAGCTCAAGAAACCGGGGATGAAGCTGGACGTCGGCGGCATCGCCAAGGGGTATGCCTCGCAAGCCGCGATCGACGTGCTGCGAGCCCGGGGGATCGACCGGGCTCTCGTCGCGGGTGCAGGCGACATCGTCGTCTCAGGGCCGCCGCCGGGGTCCGAAGGATGGACGATCGGCGTCGCCAGCCTTGAGCCGTCGAAGACCCCTCCGGACATCTACCTTTCGTTGAAGGACTGCGCCGTCTCGACCTCGGGCGACGCCGAACGGTTCGTGGTCATCGACGGCCGCCGATATTCCCACATCATCGATCCGAAGACCGGCCGGGCGATCGAGGATCGAGCGAGCGTCACGGTCGTCGCCCCTGACGGCACGACCGCGGACGTTCTGGAAACGACGGCCTACATGATGGGCCCCGAGAAGGGGCTGGCCTTCATCGATTCGATCTCCGGCGCAGCGGGTGTCTTCACCCGCGAAACGCCGGAGGGGATCAAGCGGTTCGAGTCCGCCCGGTTCAAGGATGTTCCCCGGGCGCAGCCTCAACCCGCTCCTTGAGCAGGTCGCGGATCTGTTCAAGGAGCATCTGGTCCTTCGTGAGCGGAGGAGTTGGGCTCGCCTCTTCTTCCCTGCGATTGCGCGTCAACCACCCCAAAAACTTAACGACGAAGAAGAACAGGGCCGCCGCGACAATCAGGAAATTCACAACCTCGGCCAGAAAGTGGCCGTAAGGAATGGACTTCCCGTGGATGGTCCACGCCCAGTTCTGATACCCCTGATTGGCCGGCAAGACGACGCTCAGCAAGGGCATGATGATGCTCTTCACGAGCGAGTCGACGATCTTCCCGAACGCTGTTCCGATCACCACGCCCACGGCCAGATCGACGACGTTGCCCTTGAATGCGAACTTCTTGAACTGTTCGAGGAGCGACCAGGCCTCTTTTGTAGGGTCGAAGTTCCTGTTCTCCATGTCGGCGCCTCCGGGTTGAGGATTCCAATATCCTCTCACCTTCGTGCAGACGACATGCCGGCCGGCGTTCTCGGGGCTCCGACCGGTGCTGGACTTGCCTCGGGAAAGGGGGAGGCTTCCGATCTCGGGAGACCGGCCCGATTACTTCCGTTTGTCGATGGGAACGTAATCGTGCTCGTTGGGGCCGGTGTAGATCTGCCGGGGGCGGGCGATGCGGGCCTTCGGATCGTCGGCCTGCTCCTTCCACTGGGCGATCCAACCGGGCATGCGGCCGATGGCGAAGATGACCGTGAACATATCGGTCGGGATGCCCATCGCCCGCATGATGATGCCGCTGTAGAAGTCGACGTTCGGGTACAGCTTGCGGTCGACGAAGTAAGTATCCTTGAGCGCCATCTCTTCGAGCTGGCGGGCGACGTCGAGCAGCGGGTCCTTGACGCCAAGCTGGCTGAGAACCTTGTCGGCGGCCTGCTTGAGGATCCGGGCGCGGGGGTCGAAGTTCTTGTAGACGCGGTGGCCGAAGCCCATCAGGCGGAAGCCGCTGGTGTGGTCCTTCGCCATCTTGATGGCGTCGGCCGCGCTGATGCCTCCCTTGTGGATCTTTTCGAGCATCTCCAGGACGGCCATGTTGGCGCCGCCGTGGAGCGGGCCCCAGAGAGCCCCCACGGCCGCAGCGCAGGACGCGTAGATGTTGGCCTGGCTGGAGCCGACGATCCGGACCGTCGACGTCGAGCAGTTCTGCTCGTGGTCGGCGTGGAGCAGCAGGATCAAATTGAGCGCGTCGACGACCTCGGGCGAGGCGATGTGCTGCTCGTAGGGCATCGAGAACATCATGTGGAGGAAGTTCGCGACGTACGGCAGCTTGAAGTCGGGATAGATGAAGGGGAGGCCCATCGACCGGCGGTAGGAGTAGGCCGCGATCGTCCGAACCTTGCTGATGAGCTGGGCGGCGTCCTCCATGAAGCGCTCTTCGGGGCTCTCTTCCTCGACGCCTGGGCGGGGGAAGCAGGCGATCGTGTTGACCATCGCCGAGAGGATGGCCATCGGCGGGGCGTCGACGAGGAAGCCTTCGAAGTGGTGCTTGAACGCCTCGTGGAGGGGGGCGTTGCGGACGAGTCGCTCGCGGAAGTCGTCAAGCTCGGCCTGGTCGGGAAGCCTGCCGAAGATGAGGAGCCAGGCCACCTCGACGAACGTCGAACTCTTGGCAAGCTGCTCGATCGGGATGCCGCGATAGCGGAGGATTCCCTTCTCGCCGTCGATGAAGGTGATCGCGCTGGTGCAAGCCCCCGTATTGCCGTAACCAGGGTCCAGGGTGATCAGGCCGGTGGAGGATCGCAGCTTGGCGACGTCCAGGCCCAGTTCCCCCTCAGTCCCCTCGACGACCGGCAGATCGATCGACTTGTCTTCGAACGTCAACTTCGCAGTCCGCGCCATCACCTGAACTCCCCACGCGGCCGCGTCCGAGAAGGGGCGGGCCGGCCTTCAAGAATACCGTCGTCGATAGATCGTCGATCTTCAGTATTCTACACGCGGTTTCGGCCCTGGGAAATGCTCCGCCGCCGCTGGTTCTTCCCCCGGCTCCGACCCGTTCGGCGGGTTTGAAGAAACCACCGATGATGGTCGTTTTGATCCGCGTCGATCGCTCTTTACAATCCGGATTCATCCGTGCAGAATGGCGATTTGCTCAGGCGGATGCGGAGCGACAAAGAGGTTGGGGGCCGTGCCGTGTATGAAGATGCGATCCAGAAAGCCGACGTCCTGATCGCGGCCCTCGGTTACATGCGCAAGTTTCACGGTCGGTTCACGGTGGTTAAGGTCGGCGGCTCGGTGATGGAGAATCCCGAGTCACTTCGCGCCCTTCTCGTCGATGTCGTGTTCATGCAGACAGTGGGCATGCGGCCGGTCGTGGTGCACGGCGGCGGCAAGGCCATCACGGTCGCCATGGAGAAGGCCGGACTCACCCCTCGCTGGGTGAAGGGACGTCGTTACACCGACGACTCCACCCTGGAGATCGTCGCGCGCGTCCTCGCCGAGGAGATCAACGCCGACATCGAGCGGCATATCAACAAGTTCGGCGGTCGCGCTTCGGGGTTGCATCACAAGACCCACCAGTGCCTGTACGGCCGCCGCCTGATGATGCCCGCCGACGACGGCGTCCCAACCGATCTGGGCCGCGTCGGCGAGGTGACCGAAGTCGACGTGCCGCCGATCGAGAACCTCTGCCTGGCCGGAGTCGTCCCCGTACTCCCGTCGCTGGCCGAGGACGAGGACGAGGAAGGCAAGCTGCTGAACGTCAACGCCGACACAGCCGCCGCGGCCGTCGCCCAGGCGCTTCGTGCCGACAAGCTCGTCTTCCTCACCGACACTCCGGGAATTCTTCGGGACCGCAACGATCCTTCCAGCCTGATCGGTGGTCTGAACCCGGACGAGTGCCGCGAGTTGATCCAGCAGGGCGTCATCGACAAGGGGATGATCCCAAAGGTCGAAGCCTGCCTGCACAGCCTTGAGGCGGGCGTCCGCAAGACGCACATCATTGACGGTCGGCTGAGGCACTCGCTGCTGCTGGAGATCTTCACCGAGAGCGGCGTCGGCACCGAGATCGCGCAGGACGAGCATATCGACCGCGCCAATCCCCAGGGCCGGAGGCCGGTCCTGGTCCGCTGACCCGTTCGCGAGACCGCCGCAGCCTTCCCCGATCGACCCGACTTCGCCCGCACGAGAGCGAGGAGAGGCGGCCCCATCGCCGCCCGACCTCTCCCGGAGTCCAATCCCTTGGCAAATGACACGACCGCCGCCCCGTCTTCGCAGGAGATCATCGCGGAGTTCGACCGTTACGTGGTGCCGAACTACCGCCGATACCCGGTCGCTCTCGTCCGCGGCGAGAATTCCTGGATCTGGGACGCGGAAGGCCATCGCTATCTCGACTTCTTCCCCGGCTGGGGCTGCAACTTGCTGGGGCATTGCCCGCCGCGCGTCGTCGAGGCCGTCCGCGATCAGGTCGGCCGCCTGATCCACGTCCCGAACACCTGGTACATGGAAGCTCAGGGCAAGTTCGCCGAGGCTCTTTCCGAGCGCAGCTTCGGCGGCCAGGCCTTCTTCTGCAACAGCGGCGCAGAGGCCAACGAGGCCGCCATCAAGTTGGCCAGGGCCTGGGGACACCCCCGCGGGAAGTACAAGATCGTCACGATGGAAGGGGGCTTTCACGGCCGGACCTTCGCCGCGCTGACGGCCACCGCCCAGCCGAAATACCACGAAGGCTTCGAGCCCATGGTGCCGGGCTTCGTCTACACGAAGTACGACGACCTCGAGGCCGTGACCGCCGCCATCGACGGCCAGACGGCCGCCGTCATGCTGGAGCCGATCCAGGGCGAAGGGGGCGTCAAGATCCCCTCCCCCGAGTTCCTCCCAGCTCTCCGCAAGCTCTGCGACGATCGCGGCGTGCTGCTGATCCTGGACGAGGTCCAGACGGGCATGGGTCGAACGGGGACCTGGTTCGCCTATCAGCACTTCGGCATCACCCCCGACGTCCTCACTTGCGCCAAGGCCCTGGCGGGTGGAATCGCCGCAGGCGTGATGCTCGCTCGGACGGAGGTCGCGGCGGTCCTCAAGCCGGGGATGCACGCCTCGACGTTCGGCGGCAATCCGATCGCCTGTCGCGCGGGCCTCGCCACGATGGAGACCATCGAGGACGAAGGCCTGCTCGAACGGGGAACCGAGATCGGAGAGCGGTTCCGCAAGCACTTCGAGGCCTTCCGCCGCGAGATGCCCGACAAGATCAGCGACATCCGAATCCAGGGCGTGATGATCGGCCTCGACCTGACGTTCGACGCGACGAAGATCGTGTCTGAATGCCTCTCCCAGCGGTTGCTCATCAACGCGACCCACGGACACGTTGTCCGGCTGCTGCCGGCCCTGACCATCAGCGACGAACAGATCGACCAGGGCTGCGCGATCCTGGCCGACGTCTTGCGGGAGGCCAAGCCCTGAAAAGCTCCAAGAAACAGGCGCCGAAGCCCCCCGGGGTCGTGAACCGTCGCAACGGCGCGGCCCCGTCCGCGGACGGCAGCCCTCGCCTTCAACACTTTCTCGACCTCCGCGGGCTCGACCCAGAATCCGCCCGTCGCCTGCTCGACCGCGCCTCCGAACTGAAGGACGGCCGCCTCGGACCGGGTTGGACTCCTCCCCTTCAGGGACGGAGCCTCGGCCTCGTGTTCGAGAAGCCCTCGCTGCGTACTCGCGTGAGCTTCGAGACGGCCTTCACCCGGCTGGGTGGGAACTCGATCTTCCTGCGCGGCAAGGACGTCGGCATGGGCGTCCGCGAGAGCGTGGCCGACTTCGCCCGCGTCATCAGCCAGTACGTGGACGCTCTGGCGGTCCGCACCTTCGCGCACTCGACCCTCGAAGAGCTGGCCGAGTACGCCACGATCCCCGTCGTCAACGCCCTCTCCGACGACGCCCACCCGTGCCAGGCCATGGCCGACATGCTCACCCTCCTTGAGTTGAAGGGGAAGCTGGAAGGCGTCCGACTGGCCTTCATCGGCGACGGCAACAACGTGGCGATGTCATTGGCTGAGGCCGCCGCGCTGCTGGGCGTGGAGTTCGTCCTGGCCTGTCCTGAAAACTACAAGTACCCCGATTCATTTCGATCGGTGTACTCCAAACGCTTCCCCGACGTCCCCCTGCTCGTGACTCACGACCCCCGTGAGGCCGCCGAAGGCGCCGACGCTCTCTATTCCGACGTCTGGGCCAGCATGGGGCAGGAATCCGAGGCCGACCAGCGGCGCGAGATCTTCGCCCCCTTCCAGGTCGACGAGGAGTTGATGGCGGCCGCTCACCCCGACGCCGTCTTCCTTCACTGTCTGCCGGCCCACCGCGGCGAAGAGGTGACCTCGGGCGTGCTCGACGGCCCTCAGAGCCACGTCTTCCAGCAGGCCGCGAACCGGATGTACTTCCAGATGGCGCTGCTCGAATGGTTGGTGCAGGACCGTTCGGCCCAGGATCGCCTCAACTTCTGAATCGACGGAGCCTCGCCATGCCGCGCCGAGACGGCCGAAACGACAACGACCTTCGGCCGGTGACGATCGCGCCGGGCTTCGCGACCAACGCCGCGGGGAGCGTCCTCTACACTTGCGGCGGCACGACCGTGCTCGTCACGGCGCAGGTCGCTGAGGGAGTTCCCCCCTTCCTCGAAGGCAAGGGCGTCGGCTGGCTGACGGCTGAGTACGCGATGCTGCCGGGGAGCACGCCGACGCGGATCTCGCGCCGCACCGACGGCCGCGCCACGGAGATTCAGCGTCTGATCGGCCGGAGCCTCCGCGCGATCGTCGACCGCCAGGCCCTCGGCCCGTGGACGGTCAACGTGGACTGCGACGTCGTGAACGCCGACGGCGGCACCCGCACGGCAGCCATCACCGGGGCCTACGTGGCCGTCGCGCTGGGGCTTCGCAAGCGGTTCGGCGTCGAGAAGGCGTCCGAGATCCTCAAGGATTCGGTGGCCGCCGTCAGCGTCGGGATCGTCGACGGCCGTCCCCTGCTCGACCTGGACTACTCCGAAGACTCGAAGGCCGAGGTCGACTCGAACGTCGTCCGGCTCGGCTCCGGCGGGTTGGTCGAAGTCCAGGGGACCGGCGAGGGGGGCGTCTTCTCGCGTTCCCAGCTCGATCAACTCCTCGATCTGGCCGAGGCCGGCATCGACCGCCTTGGCGCGATCCAGCGGGAAGTCCTCGAACGGGCCTGAACGCAGATCGAATTCGCCCGCTGATCGCTCTGGGCGTTGCTCGGTCTTTCTGCTAAAGTCCCGCGCGTGTCACGCCGGGGCCGTCATGAGGACGCGCCCTCGCGCGGGGACCTGTTCGAAACAAAAACCGTGTGAAGACGTAGCGACGGGCGAGCCGCAAGGCCGACGCTCGTCGAGTCCGCCGATGATCCGACAAGGAAGGGGATCGTCCATGAAGAAGCCTCTCGCCGCGATGGCACTCCTGGGAGCCCTGGCGGGCGGGCCCGCCTGGGGACAGTACATCCCTGACAAGCCGGTCGAACAGATTCCGGACCTGACGCCGGCCGACCAGCTCAAAAATCCGACCATGGCCCTGCCCGACGACCCGATCGAGCCCTACCTTCTCACGAAGGACAACGGCCCGTTCATGGTCATGGCCAAGACCTTCCGTGGGCCCGAATCCGATCGGTTGGCCCTGGCGCTGGCGAAGGAACTGCGGTCGGAGTACAACCTCCCGGCCTACGTCCTCCGCAAGAAGGACTGGCCCGGCGGCAGCAACATCCGAGGGATCCCGCCGCAGGCCGACCCCCAGGTCGCCCAGGCGAGGATCGCCGATCCCGAGAAGATCCGAACCTATGACGAGGCGACCGTCCTCGTCGGCGACGAGAAGACCCAGAAAGGGGCCGATGCCCTTCTTCACCAGGTGAAGAAGCTCAGCCCTAAATGCCTGGAGCACGTCTCCAGCATGATCCCCTGGCGCAAGGGTCTCAGCAACGCGATCCGAACGACCAACCCTTACGCCGCCGCTCAGAACCTCTATCCCTCCAAGACGGACCGCCTCGTCGTGGAGATGAATTCGGGCCAGGGAAGCATCGCCGAGTGCCCGGGTCGATTCACGATCCAGGTCGCCGAGTTCAGCGGTCGATCGACCTTCAACGAGAAGGATCCGGCCTTCCAGGGGATCTTGAACCTCCGGAAGAGCCCGCTGATCACCGCCGCCAGCGACGCTGAGAAGATGGCCAACGTCCTCCGCAACGACAAGGACGTGGCCAAGCTCGGACAGCCGATCTACGTCTATCACGATCGGACCTCCAGCCGCGTCTACGTCGGCGCCTTCCAGGACACGAACGATCCGCGGATCGTCGCCACTCGCGAAGGGCTCCTGAAGCTGGCGATGCCGTTGATGGACGGCAAGTCGCGATCGAAGACCCTCGACACGATGATCGCCCCGGCCGCGATGCTGACCGACATCACGGGGATCAAGAAGACTCTCCAGAAGTGATTTGAGCGGGAGAGGTCCTGCCGGCCTCTTCCCGCGCCGCCCAGCCGTGGCGACAATGAATCGCCGCCCCTCCTCGCGACGGGCGGCGATTTCGTTTTCAGACGACTGCAGGGATCAAGGCCCACCATGAGCAGCCCCATCCGCCTCGTCCTCGGCTCGCGGAACCGCAAGAAGTGCCAGGAGATGGCCGAACTCATCGCCCCTCCCTGGGAACGTCGGCCGTGGATGGACCTCATCGCCGTGGAGTCGATCGCCGCCTATCCCGACGTTCCGGACGTCGTCGAGGACGCCGACACCTTCGCCGGCAACGCCCGCAAGAAGGCGTCGGAGACGGCCAGGGCGCTGGGCGTCTGGGCGCTGGCCGACGACTCCGGGCTGGCCGTCGACGCGCTGGGAGGAGCGCCCGGAGTCTACTCGGCTCGGTACGCGGGTGAGCCCTGCGACGACGCCGCGAACTGCAGCAAGCTGTTTGAAGCCCTGAGCCATGTCCCCGACGACCGCCGGGGCGCGGCCTTCCGTTGCGTCCTGGCGCTGGCCGACCCCGAGGGGAACATCCGGCTTGAGGCTGAGGGGAGCGTTCGCGGCCGGATCATCCGCGAGATCCGCGGCGTGGGCGGATTCGGGTACGACCCGATGTTCCTGATCCCCGAATACCACAAGACGTTCGGCGAGCTTTCGGCTCTCGTGAAACACCAGTTGAGCCATCGGGCGCGGGCGTTCTCCCATCTCAGGCCAGGCCTGGAGAAGCTCGTCAGCGAGGCGGCTCGCTGACGCCGACCCATTCGAACGACCCAACAATGAGCACGCAAATCGATTCGCTCCGTACTGAGCGGCTGATCCTGCGCACCTGGCGAGACGCCGACCTGGAGCCGTTCTCCAGCCTGAACGCCGACCCGGCGGTGATGGAGTTCATGCCGCACCCGCTGGCTCGGCGTGAGAGCGACGATTTCGCGGCCCGCTGCCGCGCGCACTTCGCCGAGCACGGCTTTGGCCGATGGGCCGTCGAGATCCCCGGAGTCGCCCCGTTCATCGGCTTCGTGGGGCTCTCGAAAGTGTTCTTCGACGCCCCGTTCACCCCCTGCATCGAGGTCGCCTGGCGACTGGGTCGGGACTACTGGGGAAAGGGCTACGCCACTGAAGCCGCAAGAGCCTCGCTTCAGGACGGTTTTGGGCGGCTGGGCTTGGAGGAGGTGTGCTCCTTCACGGTTCCTGCGAACTCTCGGTCGAGAGCCGTGATGGAACGCCTTGGCATGACGAGAAACCCCGACGAGGACTTCGATCATCCGCTCCTCGCGCCGGGGCATCCGCTGCGTCGACATGTGCTCTATCGAATCCGCAGTTCGGCCTGAGCAGCCAACCAATGCGAAAACGCCCCCCGATGGTTTCCCACCGGGGGGCGTTCGCCGATCAGGGAGCGCCGAAAGGTCGACCTGAATCGGAGGGCTGGTTTGTTGCCGGAGGTCCGACCGCCGGGCTCAATGGAAGAGGCCGAAGCCCTTCTTGGCGAAGAACGGGTGCTTGGCGTCGCAGGCGTCGCAGGCCGGCAGGGTCGTGGTCGGCAGGTAGGTCGCCTGGGGCGAAGCCACCACGCTCTGCGAGGAGGGGAGAACCGCCGGCTCGCAGTACGAGACGACGGGGACCTTCACGCAGACCTCGACGGGAACCTGCTTGCAGACGGTCTTCGGCACGCAGACGTTCTTGACTTCGGTCACCTGCTTGCAGACGGTCACCGGGCAGTGGACGACCTTGGTGTCGACGACCTGACGGCAGGTCGTGTACGGCACCTGGCGAGTGCAGACCACCTGCTGCGTTTCGCAGACGGTGACCGGCACGCACTTCGTCCGCTGTTCGGTCACGGTCTCGCAGATGGTCTGGGGAACCTGCTTGACGCACTGTTCCTGAACCATCCGGCAGGTGGTCACCGGAACCTGGCAGCTGCGGGTCTCAGCGACCATCCGGCAGGTGGTCACCGGAACCTGACGGGAGCAGGTTTCCGTGACGACGCGGCAGGTGGTGTAGGGGACGCGCTTCACGCAGGTCTGGGGGACCATCTTGGTGATCGTGCACGGAACCTGCTTGGACCGGGTTTCGCGGACCATGCGGGTGTAGGTGTACGGCACCTGCTTGGTGAGCCGTTCGGGGACGTACGTCGTGACCTGGTAGGGGTCCTGACGATACTCGGTCTTCGCGCACATCTTGGTCACGCTGACCGGGACGCAGCGGGTCCGGGTCTGGGGGACCATCGAGCAGACCGTGTAGGGGACGGTCTTCGTGCAGGTTTCCTGGACGGTCTTGCAAACCGTGACGGGGACCTGCTTGACGACCTCCTGCGGGACGTACTCGCAGACGGTGTACGGGACCTGCTTCGTCTGGACTTCCTGGACGGTCTTGCAGACCGTGACGGGGACCTGCTTGACGACCTCTTCAGAGACCATCTGGCAGGTGGTCACGGGAATCTGCTCGGTGACGGTGGTCGGCACCTTCTTGCAGATGGTCACCGGGACCTGCTTGGTCACGGCCTGCGACTCGTACACGGTGCACTCGACGTTCTCGACGACCGTGCGGGGGCAGTAGACCGTCTTCTGGCACCAGGTGCCCGGCGTCTCGACCAGGCAGCCGTTGACGCAGACCTGCTTGCCGGGGACGTAGTACGACTGCACGACCGGTTCGCAGACCGTCTTGCTGACCTGCTTGACGACCGTCCGGGGGACGCAGACCGTCTCGCAGACGTCCTTCATGACGGTCTCGGTGACAGTCTGGCAGACCGTCTTGCAGACCGTCTTCATCGTGGTCGTCTGGACCGGCTTGCAGACGGTGTAGCGGCACTCCTTCATGACCGTCTCGCGGACGGGCTTGCAGACGGTGTAGGAGCAGGTCTTGTATTCCGTCCGCTGGACGGGGACCTGAACCGTGTACCGGCACTCCTTCATCACCGTTTCCTTCACCGGACGGCTGACCGTGTAGGCGACCTGCTTGTAGGCGGTCTGCTTCACGGGGACCATCTCAGTGTAGGGCTGCGACTGCATGACGGTCGTCTGGACCGGCACCTGAACCGTGTACGGCACGGTGCGGTAGCAGGTCTTCTGGACCGGCCTGCTGACGGTGTAGCAGACCGTCTTGTAGGCGGTCTCCTGCACCGGGGTGCAGATGACCTCGGGGACGGTCTTGAAGATCGTCTCCTGGACCGGCCTGCAGACGGTGTAGGTCACGTCCTTGTAGGCCGTCTCACGGATCTGACGATTGACGTTGTAGTACTGGGTCTGGAACGACGTCTCGCGAACGGGACGCTGGACCGTGTAGGTCTTCGTCTCGTAGTGAGTCTCGCGAACCGGTCGGCTGACCGTGTACGCCACGTCTTTCCAAACGGTCCGCGTCACGGGGCGCTGGACGGTGTAGTTCACCGTCTGGTTCACCGTGCGATAGACCGGCTTGTTGACCGTGTAAGACTCTTCGCGGACGTGGTTCTCGACCACGTTGCGGACCGTCTGGATCGTCTTGGGCTGCAAGACGGTCTCACTGACGTTCCGAACGCAGGGGACCTGCTGCGTTTCGTAGACAGTCTCCTGAACGTTCTTCAGGACCGTCTGACGCTGCAGCTGGTACTGGACATGCCCCCCGCAATCCTGAGGGGCCGGACAGCAGCGCGCAGACGCGCCGCCGCCGTAACTGGCCTGGGCCGGGTGCGCGGCAAACCCCAGTCCCAATCCTAGGACCGTCAGGGCGAGCCACGGAAGTTTTCTCGACATCGGACGCTCCACGGTACACTCCCGCCTGACATCGGCGCTCATACGGCCTTCGGGTCCGAGACTCCGCCTCAAGACCCTGGACCGCCAACCACTCTTACTGTTCGACTCACCTCCACTCCCCCCTTCAGGAAGTTTGCCCAAATCCCCCATCAACCCAAATTGCCCAAAACGCACTCTGCTTACAAACGTTGCCCAGAGAACGCACCCATCGCAATTTCCCCGCAACTTTTCGGGATCGGTAGAACCGGCAAACCCGTATGGGTCTACCCCTCCGGTGCAACCGAGCCGAATTCGAGTTAAGACGCCCCGGTGGTCGTGAACCTTGGCGGAGTGGGTCGAGTCGGGGTATTTTCGAGTGACGTGGGGCGGGGTCGCCCCCGCGTCCAGTCAGTCCGAATCCGAGGTCGAGGCTCATGGGTGAAGCGTCGTCGGTCATCGTTCCCCGAGGTTTCCGCGCATCGGCACTGAAGGCCGGGATCAAGCCGTCGGGGGGGCTCGACCTGGCGCTGCTGGCGGCCGACGTCCCCTGCTCCGCGGCCGGCACGTTCACGACCAACCGAGTCTGCGCCGCTCCCGTGCGATGGTGCCGTCAAATCATTCCGACGGACTCAGCGCGGGCTATCGTCGTCAATGCCGGCAACGCCAACGCGGCGACGGGAGCCCAGGGCGAGGCCAACGTCCGCCGCACCGCCGAGACCGCGGCCGAGTTGATCGGCTGCGATCCGAATCAGGTGCTCGTCGCTTCGACCGGCGTGATCGGCCATCAGCTTCCGATGGACCGACTCGAATCCGGACTCCGCGCGGCAGCCCCAGCGCTGTCCTCCAGCCCAGATTCGTTCCTCACGGCCGCGCAGGCGATTCTGACGACCGACACGCGGATCAAGGTCGTCTCAGAAACGCGAGGGGACTGGTCGCTCTTCGGCATGGCGAAGGGGGCGGCGATGATCGGGCCGCGGATGGCGACGATGCTCGCCTTCCTGACGACCGACGCCCGGATCAGCCAGTCGTCGCTCCAGTCGATCCTTTCCGAGGCCGTCGAGGAGAGCTTCAACTGCCTTTCGGTCGAGGGGCACACCAGCACCAACGACACAGTTCTTCTGCTGGCTTCGGGCCTCGCGCCGGGCGACGAGTTGAAAGGACACGCCCTCGACGTCTTCGAGAAGACCCTTCATGAATCCTGCCAGACGCTCGCTCAGGCGATGGCCGCCGACGGCGAAGGGTCGACCCACTTCATCACGATCGACGTCGAGGGCTGTACCGACCGCGAGGAGGCCCGGACCCTCGCGCGAGCCGTCGCAGACAGTCCGCTCGTCAAAACCGCGATCCACGGCGCCGACCCCAACTGGGGGCGGATCGTCTCGGCCGCCGGGTATGCGGGGATTCCCTTCGAGGAGACCGAGCTGTCCCTCTGGATCAATAACGTTTGCGTCTATGAGAAGGGGACGCCGACCGCCTTCAACGCCTCGGCCCTCTCCGCAAACCTCCGCGCCAATCGAGACGTCCACCTCCGTCTGCTCTTCGCCCGAGGCGGATCCTCGATCCGATTCTGGACGTGCGACCTGACCGCGGAGTACGTCCACCTCAACGCCGACTACACGACCTGAACCACGAGATCGGCGATCACGGCCGTGGCGTCCCTGGGGATGGCACGGCCTTCTTCTTGACCCGGTGCTGACCGTAGGGCATCGCGATCGTCCCATCAGCGGGCTCGACCAGATTGTGTTCGCGGTCCAGTTCGGGCTTCTCCAGAGTCGACACGATTCCCGAAGGCCAGACCAGCGTCAGCCGCTCGATCGGCCCTGCGCCTACGCCGATGATCAGCCGTGGGTCGTTGGCCGATTCCATGCTGACTCCCCCCTTGAGCTGGCGGTAGATCGTCCGTTTCGGGGTCTCGACGATCGCCAGCGAGCCCACGGCGTCTCGATTGCTCTTGGTCCCCTGAAGCTTCAGGCGGATCCAGTGGTTCTTGGTGGGGGTGTCGTTGCGGAGGATGGAGATCGGCCGGTCCTTGTCGTTGACCACGATGTCGACGTCGCCGTCGTTGTCGATGTCGCCGAACGCCGCGCCTCGGCCGACGTGCGTCTTCTCGAAGTACGGGCCGGCGTCTCGCGTGGCGAGCCGGAAGCGCTTGCCTTCCGCGTTCCGGAACAGCAGGGCAGGCTCCTCATAGTCGATCGGCTGGCCGAGGAGGCGGCGGTTGTCGTCCACGTGGCCGTTGGCGATGAAGCAGTCGGGCCAGCCGTCGGAGTCGAAATCGACCAGGGCCGTCCCCCAACTCACGAACGGGACGGTGTCGGACGCCAGGCCGAAGAACGACGTAACGTCCATGAACCCGCCCTTGCCGTAGTTCTGGTAGAGCGTGTCGTACTCGTTGGCGAAGTTGGTCACGAACAGGTCGGGAAGGCCGTCGCCGTCGACGTCCTCCGCATCGACGCCCATTCCCGACTGCGCTGAGCCGTTGATGTCGTAGGCCGCTCCGGATGACTCGGTGGCGTCGTCGAAGGTGCCGTCGCCGCGGTTGAGAAACAGGAAGTTCGGGTTCATGTCGTTGGCGACGTAGATGTCGATCAGGCCGTCGTCGTTCAGGTCGGCCGCGACGACCCCGAAGCCGTGGCCGTCGTCTCTTGGACGAGCAATCCGCTTCCTCTCGACGACGTCGACGACCTTCTTCGCCCCTGTCGAGGGGTCGACCTCCTCCTTCGTCCCGGTGACGACGTCAGTCTCAACGGTGATGGCCTGATCGAAGACGTCCGTGAATGTCATGTCGCCGTTGTTGCGGTAAAGCATGTGCTTGACCGTGGTAATCGTGCGCGGCGAGGAATACAGCCAGATCTTTTTCTCGGCGTCGCCGATGAGGATGTGATCCTCGGGGTAATTCCAGCGCCCGTAGTTCGCGACGTACACGTCGAGGTCGCCGTCGTTGTCATAGTCGAGCATCGCCCCGCCGGACGACCATGAGGGCCGATCGACCCCGGCCCTTGCGGAGACGTCCTCGAACGTGCCGTCGCCGTTGTTCCGATACAGCCGGTTCGGGCCGAGATTGCAGAGGAAGACGTCCGGGTCGCCGTCGTTGTCCAGATCTCCCACGATCACCCCGTGGGAGAAGCCGCGATAACCCAGCCCGGACTTCTCCGTAACATCCTCAAAGCGGCCGTCACCCAGGTTTCGGAAGAGGCGGTTGGGCCCTTTTTCGGCAGTCCCCAGTGGGAGCAAGGTCTGGGTGAGGAGATAGAGATCAAGCCGACCGTCGCCGTCGTAGTCGAAAATCCCCACCCCTGAGCCGTTGGCCGTCGGGAAGTGCTTCTCGCCGATCGTCCCCGAGAACTGAACGAAGTCGACGCCCCACTCGTGAGCGACCTCGGCGAATCGGAACGGGCTCGATTCGAGTTGTGCTGAGAGCTTCACCGGTCCCGTGATCAGTGAGACTCGGTCGCCGGCGATCGTCGAGACTGCCTGCGAAGGCTTCTTGAGCTTCTCAGCGGGCTTCGAGGTCGTCGGTTTCGTGGAGACCTTGGCCGAATCGCCGGTTGGAGTTGGAGCCGTGCTATCCGTTCCCCTCCCACAGCCGGCGGTCGCGATCGCCAGAACCGACGCGACGGCGAAGATTCGCCACCGGGAGGGACCATGCCCCCTCGGCTCGGATCGACTCACACTTCCCATGAATCGCCTGCTTTTCTGGTGGAGAGGACTCGACGGCGGACCTCGCCGACCGAGCGGATCGATCGTACCACGATCGCACTTGCCCTCGCGACCACCCCGACCGACGCCGCTGACCCGCGCTTTTCGAGAGACTGGAACGACGTTCGCATCCCCGGAACAACCGCGACTGCGGGCAAGGATCACCCATCCCCCCCAAAGGTCCATCGACGAGAATTCAAGAGTCTTACGCAACCGACACAGATTGTATATTTTACGGAGATCCCGATAGGTATGGCCCGCACATCCGTCGCGAAGCTCATGGTCGCTGCGGCCGACCCACGAAGTCGGAGGAAACCATGATCGCTTCGAGGATGCACGGCGATAGTACCTTTAATCGCCCTTTCGCGAGGACGCGACAACTACCTGGGAGTGAACACATGCCACGTCTTCTGTCGACCGCGGTCCTGGCGGCGACGGTCATCGTCGCGGGAGCGATTGCCACGCCGCAAGCGTCGGCTGCTCCGGCGCCTTCCACTTACGCGAACGTCGAGAAGGCGATCCGCGACATCAACGAGGGCTGGTCGCGTCCTGATGCGCCCAAGGACCCCAACGCGCCGGGCTGGGGGGTCTTCTTCGAGGCCATCCTTCTGCAGGCGAAAAAATACGACCAAGCTCAGAAGCCTGAAGATCGATTAACCGCGTTGAATCAGCTTTATCAGATGTCCGTGGCCCTGGAGCCCGTCGCCTGGCAGCCGGCTCAGGCGGTCCGCGAGGAGCTCCGCTCGTGGCTGCGGCCTCGCGTGCAGTTGGCCTGGGCTGAGCGTCGAATCGACGACCACATCAAGGGGCTGCCTCCGACCACCGACCCCTCCGTGCAGGCGAACCGCCAGGCCTGGGCCGACTTCGTCGGCAACGATCTGGGCAAGGCTCTGAGCAAGTACCACGGAGCCTCCAGCGTCGGCCAGCGGCAGGACGGGCTCAACGACATCCACCGTGCGCTCGCGGCGCTCAATCAGCGGAACGCCTCGCAGCCCTGGCAGCCTTCCGCCGAGCTTCAAAACGCGATCAACGGCCTGTTCAACCAGCCCAACCTGGACGTCACGGCTGACCTCTCGATCGTCCAGCCGATCTTCGACGCCCCGCTGGTCCAGACCGGCCCCGTCTACCGCAAAGGCTACTGGTCCCAGGTGACGGCCGGCCCCAAGACGGGCTTCGGTCTGCTCCCTAGCGACAACGGGATCGCCTTCTACAATCGCCAGCAGCTCCAGAGCTCAACGCCGATCACCGACTTCCAGAACCAGATCGCCGCCGACCCCCAGGGCCAGCGTGCGGCTCGGATGTACTACTTCTCGGCGACGACCTACGACTGGGCTGAGCAGACGATTGTCGCCCTGCTGAGCCCCTCGGGCCTCTCGCTGACTCCCCAGTCGACGCACAACATCAGCGCCCAGATCTGCTCCGCGCCTCAGGCCGGCGGCGGTCTGATGCGGGCGATCGCGGGGCTGGTCGGCTACTCGCAGGATCGGATCAACAACGAGGTCTATCAAAACGCCCTGCCCCGCTTCCAGCAGCAGATCCCGCAAGAGGCCCAGGAAGAGGCCGAGGAGCGGATCGCCGGCGAACTGGCCCAGCGCAACGGCCAGATTCGGCAGTACCTTCCCGGCAACAACCTGCTGGCGATTCAGGAGTTCCTGATCTCAGGCCTTACGATGCGATCGCGGCCTGACGCCGTCTACGTCGGCGGCCTGTTCCAGTCGAGCACCGGCGACCACCAGCGCGGGGCGGATTCGCCGCAGCCCGCCCGATTCGCCGCTCCCGACGCCGGGCTGACCGCCGACATCCACGTCGGCTCCGTCCTCACCAGTGCCGTTGATGGGCTCTTCCACCGCCCGGGCGTCCAGGAAGTCCAGAACTTCATGATCGTCACCCACGACGTCCCTCCGGGCACGCCTCCGGGCGAAGCCGTGACCGTGACGAAGAACGTCGACTTTCCGACCTACCTCAAGGCCGTCGACGAAGCGAAGAAGGCCAACAACCCCAAGGTGCAGGCGATCCGCGTGAAGCGGCCCTCGCAGGCCCCGACGTTCGCCGCCGACGCCCGCGGGTTCCTCGTGGCCGTGGTCAAGGACGTCGAGATCGAAGTCCCCGCCCCCGATCCCAACAGCCAGGCCGGGAAGGCTGTCGGAGTCGAGGCGAAGGTCCTGCGCATCAAGCTGCCGCAGGCGGAGATCGCCCTTTCCTACAAGGTCGATCCCAAGTCCGCCAACTCGTTCCACGTCTCCGGCAAGGTTGAGGACCTGACCGTCCCGCCGACCTCGGAGGTCGTCGCGATTCTGGACGACGAGAAGGCCCCTCACTCGCTCAACCGCTTTAGCGGGGCGCTGGTGATCACGGCGCTTCTCGGCAAGCTGCGGACGACGCCGCTCGACCTGAACCTCGACAACGTTCGTCTGCCGGGGCTCGCCATCACGTCGATCTCGCCCGTCGATCCCTCAGGCTGGGCCCGAGTGAACCTCGTCCGAACCAACGAGCCGATCGCCTCGCCGATGGTCCAGGCTCCTACAGAGCCGGCGCCGGTCGTCGAGGCCCAGCCTCAGCCGGCTTACGTCACCGTTCCCGTTCAGGTTCAGGTGCCGGTCCAGGCGGCCGTCGTAACCTACGAGCCGTGATCGAGAGCTGAGAGATCAACCTGTTCACGAGTACTTCGGCCGGGTGCCCGCGGAATACCGCGGAGCCCCGGCCGTCGTGCTTTTCAGTAGACGACGGTCTCAGCCGCGAGCATCTCCGGGTCGATGGCCCGAATGATCTCCGCGGCCTGCTCGGCGTCATCGCTGCTGACGTCCAGGTGAGTGCAAGCCCGTAACGTCTGATCGCCGAGGGCGGAAGCGAGAACGCCGTGCGACTTGAGATGCGCGACCACCTCCGCCGCCGTGGCGAGCGACGGATCCACGGTCACCCAGACGAGGTTCGTCTCGACCTGAGATTCGAGTTCGAGTCCTTCGACTTCCGAGAACGCCTCTGCGAGGATCAGCGCATTGGCATGATCCTCGGCGAGTCGCTCGACGTTGTTCTCGAGCGCATAAAGTGCGGCCGCCGCCAGAACGCCTGCCTGGCGCATCCCGCCGCCGAGCAACTTCCGCAGCCGCCGCGCCTGACGGATGGCCTGCGCCGAGCCGGCGACGGCCGAGCCGACAGGGGCACCCAGGCCCTTCGAGAAGCAGATCGCCATCGTGTCGAAGGACTTCCCCCATTCGTCGGCTGGTACGCCCGAGGCCACCACGGCGTTCATCAGCCGGGCGCCGTCGAGATGCATCGCCAGTCCCTCGCTCCGCGCCCATGAGGCGATCGCGCGGACGTCCTCGATCGGATGGACCCGACCGCCCCCACGGTTGTGCGTGTTCTCCAACGTGACCAGCCGCGTGCGGACGTGGTGCGGGTCGTCGGGGTGGATCGCGTCCTCGATCTCGTCGAGAGTCAGCAGGCCGGATTCGCCGAGAAAGGTCCGCGACGTGACTCCCCAGAGACGGGCGATTCCGCCGGCCTCCCACCAGTAGACGTGCGACGTTCCGGAGCAGAGCAACTCGTCCCCCGGACGCGTGTGCAGGCCAATGGCGATCTGGTTGGCCATCGTCCCCGACGGCGTGAAGAGCGCCGCTTCCTTGCCGAGTAGGGCGGCCGTGCGAGCTTCGAGGGCCTGGACCGTGGGGTCCTCGCCGTAAACGTCGTCCCCCACCGCCGCCTCGGCCATCGCCTTTCGCATCGCCGGCGAGGGCCTGGTCACGGTGTCGGACCGGAGGTCGATCGGCGGTCGGCTCATCGGCGGACGTCTCCTCGAAAAGGCGCTGGGGAAGTCGTTTCGACCGCAGATTGTCGGTCTCCACACACCGCTCGGTCAACCCAACGCCGGAGACTGTCGACGAGCAGGCGGTGGTGACGTATCCTGGTCGCTTTCACTCGCCCCCTCGTAGGCTGGGTCGAGACCTCGCCCTCGCGACCCTCGGCCTCGTCAAGCTGGGTCTCGACCCAGCCTACGGACAAAGGATTCGTCCGGATGGGCTATCGTTCGCTTGCCGAATGCGTCGCGGATCTCCGCAAAAACGACCGCCTCGTCGTGATCGAGGAGGAGGTCGACCCTTATCTGGAAGTTGGCGCAATCCAGCGCAGGGTCTATCAGGCGGGAGGTCCGGCCCTTCTTTTCCGTCGGGTGAAGGGGACGGCCTTCCCGATGGCCGGGAATCTGTTCGGGACCATCGAACGCGCCCGCTTCCTCTTCCGCGATACCCTCGACTCCGTCGCCCGCCTCGTCGAAATGAAGGTCGACCCGTCCGCTGCCATGAAGCGCCCCTGGCGGTTCCGGGGCGTCCCCTTCACCGGCCTGCACCTCCTGCCGAAGCGCGTTCATCGGGGTCCGATCCTGGCTCATCAAACCACGATCTCGAAACTCCCCGCCCTGACCTCGTGGCCCAAGGACGGCGGCCCGTTCGTCACCCTGCCGCTGGTTTACACCGAGGATCCCGACCGTCCCGGCCTGGCCCGGTCGAACCTGGGAATGTACCGGGTCCAGCTCTCCGGCAATGAGTACGAGACCGACCGCGAGGTGGGCCTGCACTACCAGATCCATCGCGGAATCGGCGTCCACCACGCGGCGGCCATCCGTCGCGGCGAGCCCCTCCGCGTGAACGTCGTGGTCGGCGGCCCCCCCGCGATGATGGTCGCGGCGGTGATGCCGCTCCCCGAGGGGCTGCCCGAGTTCGCCTTCGCCGGCGCCCTGGGGGGTCGAAGGGTGGCGATGGTCGCCCCCGAAGGCCGGCTGGCCATGCCGGCCGAAGCCGACTTCGTCATCTCGGGCTACATCGACCCGAACGTCCGCAAGCCCGAGGGTCCCTTCGGCGACCACCTCGGCTACTACAGCCTCGCGCACGACTTCCCCGTCCTGAAGGTCGAGCGCGTTTACCACCGTGAAGGAGCGATCTGGCCCTTCACGACGGTCGGACGGCCCCCGCAGGAAGACACGACCTTCGGCGAATTGATCCACGACCTCACCGGCCCGATCATCCCCACGGTGATCCACGGACTCCACGCCGTCCACGCTGTCGACGCCGCGGGCGTCCACCCCCTGCTCCTGGCGATCGCCTCCGAGCGATACGTCCCCTACGCCGAGGTCCGCCGCCCCCAGGAGATCCTGACGGTCGCCAACGCCGTGCTCGGTCAGGGCCAGTTGTCATTGGCGAAATACCTGCTAATCGTCGCCCGCGAGGATGATCCCGATCTCGATATCCACGACGTCGGCGCTTTCCTTCGCCACCTCCTGGAACGGATCGACTGGCGGTCTGACCTCCACTTCCAGACACGGACGACGATCGACACCCTCGACTATTCGGGACACGGTTTGAACCAGGGCTCGAAGGTCGTGATGGCCGCAGCAGGTCCCAAACGCCGGGACCTCCCGCGCGAGATTCCCTCGGAACTCCGCCTCCCCGACGGCTTCCGAGATCCGCAACTCGTGATGCCTGGCGTGCTCGCCGTCTCCGGACCGAAGTACGCGCTGGAGGCCACCCGGATCGACGCTTTTACCTCGTCGTTCGGCCCCAACGATCCGATTCGAGCCTTCCCGCTGATCGTGATCGTCGACGACGCCGAGTTCACGGCCCGGACCCTGAACAACTTCGTCTGGGTCGTCTTCACGCGTTCCAACCCCGCGGCCGACGTCCACGGCATCGACTCGTTCATCCACGACAAACACTGGGGATGTTCAGGCCCGCTCGTCATCGACGCACGAATCAAGCCCCACCATGCGCCCCCCCTGGAAGACGATCCCGAGGTCGAAAAGCGAGTCGATCGTCTCGCCGCGCCTGGCGGTCCGCTGCATGGGATCATCTGACCCCCACGACCCGAGAATCCGTCCCAAACCACCTAGCCGGCTCGAAAAGGCTTCGACGATCGCAATCGCGAGGAATGCCTGAGACCATCATCAAGATAAGAGGAGCCTTGTGGGATGGCCGAGCGAGGGAAGCGGCCGCCCCAGTAAGTCTCCTGAGTTGGAAGAGTGCGCCCGCCCGTGGAACAGCTCTCCCAAGTGAGGAGGGCTCCAACGCACCGCGACGAAACTGCCGAACGAAGCCAAGCCTGGCGCCAACGCTAGCGACGACCCGCCAGGACTTTACGACAAACCAACCGGACTTTCGTCATGCCAAACGAAGCCGCCTCGAAGCCAAACCGCGGCGAAGGGCCCATCCGGCCGGGCGGTCATCACGAGGGCTTCCTGCGCTGCGACTCAAACGAAGACACGGCATGTAAACACGACGATCGAAGCCAACCGATTTCGCGACGTATCATCCTTATCCTCAAGGCCTTAACTTCGGCCGGACACCCAACGATGGAACCCAATCGAAGCCGTCCGGGACAGGCCGAGTCAAGCCTCAGGTGTTTTTCGGGGATGCGTCGTCTCATGGTCTCGAATCGGATGCGACGAGGAAACTCGGTTCGTTCGGGTGGGTGCAGCGAGAGTCGGAAGCGACTCCACTCAAGAGGCGGCGTCGTCCGTGGATTTGACGACGGCCTTCTCAGCCGATACACTGAGTCTCCCCCAGAAGATAGGGGTGATGCGCGGACGAGTTGCGAGGTTCCCGCCGGGCTTGTGTTTCTTCGCCCCATCCAGGCGACGAGACCTAACGGGCCCCCAGCCCCGCCCGACGTCGCGCCTGAATTCGAACCGACTCTTGCAAGGCCGCCTCGGGCGATCCGTCCGAGGAGCGCGGCCGGATGGAAACCGTAAACCCAAGAGGTGAAAACCGTGTCACTGGTCGTTAAGGATCTGATCGACGCCGGCGTGCACTTCGGCCACCGGGCCAGCCGCTGGAACCCGAAGATGAAGCCGTACATCTACGGCAAGCGCAACCTGATTCACATCATCGACTTGAAGGAAACCGTCCGCGGCCTGCTCCGCGCCACGAAGTACTTCAACAAGGTGGCCTCGCAGAACGGCCTGATCCTGTTCGTCGGCACCAAGCGGCAGGCTTCCGAGACGATCGTCGAGGAGTGCACCCGCAGCGGCATGCCCTACGTCACCGAGCGTTGGCTGGGCGGCACGCTGACCAACTTCCGGACCATCCGCAGCCGGCTGGAGCGGCTTGAGGAGCTGGAGACGATCCTCGACGGCGAGCAGGCGTCCAGCTACTCCAAGAAGATGATCTCCACGCTCTCCCGCGAGCGCAAGAAGATCGAGCGGAACCTCAGCGGCATCCGGAACATGACCCGGCTCCCCGAGGCCCTGCTGGTCGTCGACCCGCGCCGCGAGCACATCGCCGTGGCCGAAGCCCGCAAGCTGGGCATCAAGGTCGTCGCTCTGCTTGACACCGACTGCGATCCCGACCTGATCGACCTGCCGATCCCCGGCAACGACGACAGCATGCGGTCGATCGAGCTGGTCATCAAGCGGCTGACCGACGCCATCATCGACGGCAAGGCCGCCGCCCCGGCCGAGCCCCCGCCGTCGGCCGACCGTGACGACCGCGACGACCGTCGCGGCGGCGACCGGCGCGACCGTGGCGATCGTCGCCGCGGCCCTGGCGGCCCCCGCGACGGCGGCATCCGGATGGGCGGCCCTCGGCCCCCGGCCCCGGCCCCGGTCGCCGAAGCTGCCGCTCCGGCCCCCGCTCCGGTCGAGTCCGCACCGGTCGAGCCTGCCCCGGCCTCCGAGCCCGCTCCGGTTGAGTCCACTCCGGCTCCCGCCTCCGAAGACGCTGCTCCGGCCGAAGGCGTCTGAGCTCGATCCGACCTGGACGGCCCCGGACCGCCTGACCTGGGCGGGCCCGGGGCCGTCGGCCGAAATCACATCGACATATTCAAGACATCACGAAATACGATCTAGAAAGCCAAGGGGGATTTTTCCGATGGCCGAGATCACGGCTCAGGCTGTGAACGAGTTCCGCAAGAAGACCGGGCTGGGCCTGATGGAGTGCAAGAAGCTCCTGACCGAGGCCGGCGGCGACCTGGCCAAGGCCGAGACCCTGGCCAAGGAGCGCGGGCTGAAGCAGGCCGAGCTCCGCTCCGGCCGCGCCGCCAAGGCCGGCCGCGTCGAGGCGTACATCCACCACGACAGCAAGTCGGGCGTCCTGCTCGAGCTGAACTGCGAGACCGACTTCGTCGCCCGCAACGACGAGTTCAAGCAGCTCGCCAAGGACCTCGCCCTGCACGTCATGGCCGTGAACCCGAAGTACGTCCGCCGCGAGGACGTGCCCGAAGAGGCCGTGGCCGAGCAGAAGCGCATCTTCATGAGCCAGGTCGCCGACAAGCCGGTCGCCATCCAAGAGAAGATCGCGACCGGCAAGATCGACGCCTGGTACGCCGAATCCGTCCTGATGGATCAGCCGTTCATCCGCGACGACTCGAAGAGCGTCAAGGACGTCATCATGGGCGTCAACGCCCGGACCGGCGAGAACATCTCGGTCGCCCGCTTCGCCCGCTTCATCGTCGGCGAAGAGCGCTGAGAAACCGATCCCGCACCCGCCGGCTGCGCCCCCGCGACGCAGCCGGCGCGATCCATTCGCGACTCGACCCGACCCCACCAAGGGACAGGACATGGACCCCAACGCGCCGACCGGGAAAGCCGCCTTCCGTCGCATTCTGCTGAAACTCTCCGGCGAGAGCTTCTGCCGCCCCGGCGAAGGGGGCATCAGCGTCGAGGAGGTCAGCCGGATCGCCCGCCAGATCTCGCGCATCGCGGCCCTCGGCGTCGAGGTCGGCGTCGTGGTCGGGGGCGGCAACATCCTCCGCGGCGCCCAACTCATCAGTCGCGGCGCAGACGTCATCAAGGAAGCCACGGCCCACTACATGGGCATGACCGCAACGGTCATCAACGGCCTGGCCCTTCAGGACGCCCTGGAGAGCATGGGTTGCGAAACCCGACTGATGACCACCATCCACATGAACGAGATCGCCGAGCCGTTCATCCGCCGCCGCGCCCTCTCGCACCTGAGCAAAGGCCGGATCATCGTCCTGTCGACGGGGACCGGCAGCCCGTTCGTCACCACCGACACCGCCGCCGCCCTCCGCGGCAAGGAGCTCGGCGTCGACGTCTTGATGAAGGCCACCCGGGTCGACGGCGTCTACTCGGCCGATCCAGAGAAGAATCCTCACGCCGTCCTCTACGAGTCGCTCAACTATGATCAGGTCCTTCGCGACGAGTTGAAGGTCATGGATATGACGGCCATCGGCATGTGCATGGAAAACCGCCTGCCGATCCTGGTGTTCAACTTCAAGAAAGAAGGGAACATCGAGCGCGTCGTTTGCGGAGAGCCGATCGGCACCTGGGTCGGCTCCGCGACTCGCCCGCGAGCCGGGCTCTGAGAACGAGTCGTCGCCCGCGTCAGTAGGCGGCCTGCGGCGACGCTGTTAAGATGATCGAGATCCCACCGCCCTTCCCCGACCCGTCCCATTCCCAAGCGATTCGCGCCGAGCCAGGGAGCCGTCCCGATGAGCATCGAAGAAATCGAACTCGAAGCCGAAGATCGGATGGAGAAGAGCGTCACGCTGCTGACCGACCAACTCCGCGGCATCCGCACCGGCCGCGCCAACGTCGGGCTCGTCGAGTCGGTCCGCGTCGAATACTACGGCTCCTCCACCCCGCTGAAGCAGCTCGCCAATCTGAGCACCCCTGAGCCTCAGCAGATCCTCATCCGTCCCTTCGACCCCTCGGTCGTCGGCGACATCATCAAGGCCATCCAGACCAGCGACCTGGGCCTGACTCCGAACTCCGACGGCAAGGCCGTCCGTCTCAATATCCCGCCTCTGTCGGTCGAGCAGCGTAAGAAGCTGGTCGGCCGCGTGAAGGACCTCGCCGAAGAGGCCCGCGTGTCGATCCGCAACATCCGCCGCGACGCCAACAAGCAGGCCGACGTCGAACAGGGCGAGAAGATCCTCACCGAGGACGACGTCACCACCTGCAAGGAACAGATCCAGTCCCTCACGAAGAAATTCGAGGGAAGGGTCAACGACCTCGCCGAAAAGAAGTCCGAAGAGATCCTTGAGTCCTGATCCTAACCTCGCTCCGGCGGGCGACTTACGAGAAGTCGCCCGCCACCCTCTTGACCCCAAACGCCTTGTACCCTATAGTGTGATTCCCCGGGGCGAGATGCTCCAAAACACCCCGGGCGATTAGCTCAGTTGGCTAGAGCGCATGCTCGACACGCATGAGGTCACAGGTTCGAATCCTGTATCGCCCACTCCGTAAGTCTCGCCGAAAGCTCACTTTAGAGCTTACCCGCCGTAGGACGGCGGAGCGGCCCAGGTCGGTAATACTACCGTTTCTGGAGTCGCTGTCATGCCGTCCCCCTCTTCTCGGACCCCGTCCTACCGTCTTCACAAGGGGTCTGGTCAGGCCGTCGTCACCATCGGCGGCCGAGACATCTATCTAGGCGTCTACGGGTCCGACGCAAGCCGTCGGGCCTACGACCGCCTCATCGCCGAATGGTTGGCTAACGGCCGTCGACTTCGCGGGGATCATCCCCCAACGGTCGCTGAAATTGTCGTAGCCTACCTGGGCTACGTAGATTCACGGTATCGCTCGAACGAGCCGACCAGCATCAGGACGGCCCTGAAGCCGTGCCGGGAACTCTATGGGACGGTAGAAGCGACCGCTTTCGGTCCCCTCGCCCTGAAGGCCGTTCGCCGTAGGCTACTGGATTCCGGCATCTGCCGATCCCTGGTCAACCGTCGAGTTCAGGCGATCGTCCGAATGTTCAAATGGGCGGTCGGCGAGGAACTCATCTCCTCCTCCACCTGGGAGGCCCTGCGTGCCGTCGAAGGGCTTCGGCGCGGCGAAGCTTCGACTCGTGAGACCGAACCCGTGAGACCGGTCGACGACCAGGTCGTCGCGGCGACGCTCCCTCACGTCCCTCGCCAGGTGGCGGCAATGATCCAGCTGCAGCGTCTGACCGGCGCTCGGCCTGGCGAGGTCGCTTCCATGCGCGGCTGCGACCTGGACGCGACCGGGAAGACATGGATCTATCGCCCGGCGAGCCACAAGACGGCACACCATGGCAAGGAGCGGACGATCTTTATCGGCCCAGCCGCCCAGGACGTTCTACTGCCCTTCCTTCGGGTCGATCCGACCGAACCCCTCTTCCAGCCCAAAGAGGCCGACCAGGATCGTGTAGCGGCCCTCAGAGCGTCCAGGAAGACGAAGGTCCAGCCATCCCAGGTCGACCGGAGTAAGCCGAACCCGAAGCGGAAGCCGGGGACCATGTACACCGCGGCGAGCTACCGCAGGGCGATCGCCCGGGGCGTCGAGAAGGCGAACGAGGCTCGCCGCGAGAAGGATCCGAAAGCGGCCCCTATCCCCGACTGGCATCCCCACCAACTGCGACATTCAGCCGCAACGGCACTGCGTCGTGAATTCGGTCTCGACGTCGCCCGCGCCGTGCTGGGCCATACCTCGCCCGTCGTGACGGAGATCTACGCTGAGATGGACCAGGCGAAGGCCCGCGAGGCGATGGAACGGGTGGGGTGAATCGCGATCGGCGGGGACACTTTGCGGGGCAATACAACGTCGTCCCCGCCGTGCTTGCTTGCACGGAGAAATTCTGTAATCTGTTCGGAGATCGCACTCCGGCGAGTGTCTGTCGTCGCGACGTGGCGGGAGCAAAGTACCGTGCGCCTACGCCTTTTCGATTCTGTCGATGAGAAGCGTGATTTTCTCTCAGGTTGTCAGACCTGGCTCCCTTTGGGAACCGCGGCCACCGTGGCGATTTCCGCGAACTCATCAGGTGCAGCAAAAGCGTGGGCCGTCCTGGCTACTCTTTGCCTTGTCGGCGCAACGTCGTTGTCGAGACATAAATGTGAACATATTGACAAGTCATTAAAGACCAAAAAGGACGACGAGGACAAGGTCAAGGACTCGAAATTACAGGCGGCAATGGAGGATGCTAAACGCGATGTTGAAAGAGCATCCAAGAAGGCAGTCGAAGCTCTAATCGAAGAGTTTCATGGGAGGTATTTTCGCCACGAGCAGCCGCTTTCCAGACACCATAACCGGACTACGCTGTTCAGGTGCGTCGAATACTGCGATGATCACGGATCACATTTGATGCTCACAATCTATAAACGAGTAGGCAAATACGAAGATTCCGATACGACCTGGCCGCTAGACAAGAATGAGCTTACGAAGTGTCGAGGTGTTGCGGCTGAGATCTGGTACCACAATACCGAAGTCTCTCGAACCGCGGAGTGCGACTGGCCAGAGATGGACGATGGTAGCCCTGAAGTTCAGGCTCAGAAGGAACTTTACGCATCTAGTCTCAAAATTACCTTGGCCGAAGCTGAGCGACTGAAGGTAAAATCGAGAGCGTTCACCGGACAACCGGTCTGGAGCGGCGGTAAGAAGTGGGGCGTACTCCTCTTGGATAGCCTCAAGGAAGATAGGATCTTCAACCGAACCAATCAGGGAAAGGATCTAGAAGCGTTCGCCATTCAGCTGGGCGCGGTCTTAGGGAGGCTCGATCCATGACCCGAGCTATCTTCATCGACCCGGCAAGAACCGAGAAGGATCGGCCAGCCGTTGGGGATCGGAAGAACGGATTCTCTATCTCTCCTTTCGAGATCCCCTACGAGATGCAGGTTTTTGGCGAATCGTCTCTCGACCACGTCTTGAGCATTCGATTCAGCTATCCGGGGGGGGAAACCGGTACAACGCGAAGTGACATCCCCTCTTTTGGGATCGAATCGGACGTCGACATCAGAATCAGATCTGGTCGATTATCCGGCAAGATCCTGGAAATGACATTCGGACGGCCAGTGAATGCGGACGAACTGGCTCAAGTTGCTGGCAGGCTGAAGGAAGCGTCAACCGCCACTTTGAGTCTGTCAACTAAATTCAACTATCAGATGATTTCGCGCATCCTGTCATCCTGGCGGGAGATTATCGAAGCGTCGGACATTTCCTAACGAAATCGACGCGCAAACCTCTGACTCGTCGCAAGCCTGAGAAGACACGAAGGGCCGTGCTTGCCCCCCCCTGGTAAGCCCGGCCGTTTCCATGCGCTATCGCACAGCCCCGACTGTGACCATAGACGCCTCCAAAGGGAACGAACGTCATTCCCCACGCTCCAGCGACCCCAGAGCCAAGACGCCTAATTTCGCGACAACGATATTTTTAAAGCCACGACCGCAGGATAGGATGAGGTCACGGCCGGGGGTCGTAGCCGGCACCCTTGGCGACGACGAATAGCCTGTCCTCGCCCCCTCGGATCGTACGAAGAACGCCATCGGGAACCTTCACCGGGGATCGATGGCGTTCCCGTGCGCGGGGATCTAAAGGGGGCTGAAGCCGCAAAAACCGGGCGGGCGGCGTCGATTCCCGCGGGAGGTTCACGACGACGCCCGCCCGCGTCGCAAGAGACCGACTGACGTCGACCGCATGCGACGGCACAGGTTGGCGGAAGAAGTGTACGCACGCGTCAAGGCGTGAATGGGATCGTCGGTGAAATCACTCTGACCTTTGAACTCAACCACTACCGGCTGGAAGCCGGTAGGTTCGGGGACATCGTGAACTCCGGACTGAAGTCCTCCGCTCACGATGAAGTCATCACAGACTCATCGCCACCGACGCTCTCCCCAAGCGATGAAGTCAACACGGAGTCATCGCCGCCGACGCTCTCGCCGAACAGGGTAAAACCTGAAGGAGTCGCCTGAAGGCGAGGGTTTCAGACCCATCGCAAGGACAATGACATCGGCCGAGCATTACCACCACCTGGTAAGCTCGGCCGTTTCCATGCGCGGAGCTATGCTGTTATGAGTTCTACCCACCGCTCCACTGGGGGACTAGTCGAGGGGCCCTGGTGAGTCGACGATGACAGGCGGCGTCTCATTCGGATCAGGTTCCGTCGGCTCGGGTGCCGGCTTCGTGGGTTTATTGGCTGGATGCTTGGCGACAGGGGGCTTAGCCTTACCTTTAGGGTCTACGACGGCCTCGACAAGCTTGGTCAAACGAAGCTGCACCTTCTGAAGAGTCACTGTATAATAATATGTCCTTGAGACCACTTTATAGCGACCGTGGTCGATCCATTCGATTACGTCCCCGACGCTGGGGACGACGATCGGCTCCCCGCTTTCGATGGGATTGACGATCTGCAGGCCGTCATGCTCATCAACGAACTCCAGTTTGTACTTCATCGCTCCTCCTACGACAAAGGTTAAACGAGGCGGGGTGACTTTGTCGGGGTTGGCAGGTTGACTCAAGTCCGTTCGGGTGGGGCATCGAAACCGATCGCCTTTGCATAGTGTGCGCAGGCGCGATCCAGGAACGCCGAAACACTTGATCGATCGTGAGAGGCGGCCCGTTCAAGCCATGCGGCGTAGCCGGCGCTTACACGAAATGCTACAGATTTCGCAGTGGTTGGGACCGGTGGCTTTCGTTCCGTCGCGGCTTTTCGCTTCGCCATGATCGCCTCTAGCACGGATGTTTTCTCCCGACCAGCATCGGCTATTCATCATACTGAGTACCGCCGTTTTAACCAGCTAATATACATAACGAGCAAAAATTCCGCATTACCCTATTGCTGTTCTGTACGTACACAGTAGTATGACTGCGTCGGGCGGAGGAAGCCCGGAAATAAAATCGGGGCGAGAGGGTGCTACCAACACCCGCCCGCCCCTTGTGCGACCCTGAATTCACCAGGAGAGGCACCAGTGGAGAGTCTACGACATCCCCATTCCGGGGACCAGGTCCCCGTACGTACCGACATCGCCGATGACGGCGTCGAGTTCCGAGAGATCAGCGGTCATCCGGGCTACTTCGCCGATTCCGACGGCCACATCTACTCGACGAAGGTCAAGATCCGCAAGCCCGACTGCCCGAGGGGGTGGTTTTTCAGGGAAGGAGGCGAATTTCAGATCCTCGAAGGAACGCGAGACAAGCGGGGATACCTTTGCGTGAGTCTGACGATCCCTGGCTCTTACAAGAAGAGGCCCGTTAGGATCCACCGTCTCGTCTGCGAGACGTTTCACGGACCATGTCCCTCCGGCATGGAATGTCGACACCTTGACGGCGTCAAAACGCACAATCAGCCGTGCAACCTCATGTGGGGTACACGGGCTGAGAACGTGGCTGACGCCGTGCGACACGGAACCCACGGCGCGCCTTTTGGCGAACGGCATGGCGCAGCCAAGCTGAAGCAGGCCGATATCCCCGAAATCCTGCGGATGCGCCGCGAAGGGATGTCGCTTCGCGCTATCGGGCGAAAGTTCGGGGTAGCCCATCCTGCTATCGGTCGAATCCTAGACGGCCGGTCGCGTTGGTTAACCGACTCCGAGCGGCAGGCGTTCGCGGATTCGATGCTGGAAGCCATGCGTTGAAGAAATGAGAGAGGGCGACCGGTCTCGAACACCGGACGCCCTCAGGATATTCCCCCAGTGTCCTGCATCAGGAGAACACATCAATGGTACGCCACGAATCGAACGAGAGCAACCGTCCCCTGTCGCTGGAAGCCTTCGCAGCCGCATACGACGAAGTCGAGCGGACCATGCTGGTTTCCGAGGAGATGCAGCTTGAAGGATGCCCTATTGAGCCCCATGTCACGGCGGTCGGAAGAGCCCTCCGGGTAGCGTGTCGGCTCGCATCCGGTCGCCCCGGATGGAAGCTGTTTACGAAGCCCTGCACAATCGATGCTGGCTCTTATCGGGTTACGTTGACCCCGAGCGACGGTGATTACTTCGAGGAGGAAGTACTCACCCTCCATCGTGTCGGTCGCCTTGCCGACCAGGTGGAGGACCCCGACGACGACCGACCGTTGGTCGCGAGCTACTACGAGCCCAGGAAGGCCCGGGAACTCGCCCGCTACATCGAGACGTCCCTACTGGACGGCTTCGGCCTGCGTTTGTCAGGGGGCGTCGTTCTCGACGGAGCGATTTTCACTGTCGAGCTTCAGGACGAAGTCGGCGCCACCACGATCGTCGTCATGCCCTCCGACAGCTGGCTGGCCATCCAGGATCGACGCGGCCGGGGTGACCAGACGCCGTGCTGGCTCGACGCCGAAGAGGTCGCCTTGATCGAAAGCCACCGTGCGGCCTCGCGGCCCCAGGGTGGGGCGTCCGGGGCGGTTGGTCCCCGATTCAACCCGGCGTCAAACTGAGACTCCCTGCCGCGACCAGAGTTCGCGTTCAAGTGTCGTATCGTCGTATGACTTATCGGCATAGTACGTCGAACCGAACCGAGACAGTGCTAGAGTTGACGTAAGACGGCGAACGCTGGTGTTCAACCAAGTTCGCAGCACCCGAGAGTCCGCACGCCACCTTTATGCGACGTCGCCGGCTCCCCATCGGCGTCGCATAGCGTCCGCAACACGAATCTTCACCCACGACCCAAGGGGCGACCCCATGGCTGTTGATAGCGCCGCTACGTACATCGACGACGAAATCCCGGCTCTCGACCAGCTTCGTCCGCTCGAAGAGATCGGCAAGCTGCTTGGTGTCGGACCGCAAGCCATCCACCGATGGCGATTGGATCCGTTGGTCCCCTTGCGGGCCTGGAAGGTCGGCCGTCGCTGGTGCTCCACGGTCGACGAGACCAGAGACTTCATCCGCCGACGGACGCTCGCCGCGTCTTCATCGTCCAACACTCCCGCGCCGCCCGCGCCGACCCATACCGCGAGACGTCGAAAGCAGATCGACGCGGCGGTCGCGAAGGCGAAAGCCATGGGCTGCTGAAAGGGGGCGACGATGGAATGGTTCGTCGACGCCCTGATCGCCTCGCACGCAGTCCGAACAAGCGTGCGTCTCGCTGAATCCACTTTGACCGACGTCTTGGCGGATGAAACCCGTACGCTGTCCCACCTCCAAACGTCGGCACGGTTCAACGAATACGTAGGTGCGATTTCGTTGCTCATCGTCGCCTCGCACCGGAACCGTGTGCTCCTCGCAACGGAGAACGTCCGGCCGGACGCGCCGCCGATTCGGTTCCGGATCGCGGCCGAAGCGCTTCGCTCGAGGGTCCAAGACTTCGCGGGGACTCGCGAGCCGGCGACGCCGGAAGTCGCTTTGGGCCAGAGATGACGTGGGCTGGAAAAGCGAAACGCCCCCGGCGGCAGTCCGGGGGCGTTTCATATCTCTCTGAAAGGGCAACTGGATTATGGCATCAGCAGCGATGAAAATCAACGAGCAGCCTCAGCAATCGCGATGGCTTCGGGTCGTGATGGCTGAGGGTTCCGAGCCTCCGGAGCACGCCGACGACTCGGACGAAGAGGATACGGTCGGCCTTCTCGACGACGTCCATCCCGAGTTGCGGGACTGGGACCAATGGATCTGCTGGAAGTCCGTGGGCGGGGTCAAGACGCCTCGGACGGTCGACGACCGCCGGAACGCTTCGACGGCTGACCGAACTACCTGGTCGGCCTTCCAGACCGCTGCTCGCGCCCTTCGGACCGCATCGCCCGGGACATTCGACGGCATAGGCTACATATTCGCGGCCGACGACCCGTACGTCGGATTCGACTTCGACAACTGCCTGGATGAGCACGGCCAGGCCGTCGAGTGGGCGGCTCCCTGGCTGGAACGATTCCGGGGATGCTACGCCGAGACTTCGCCCAGCGGTCGGGGGGTGAAGGTGTGGACTCGCGGCACCATCCCCAAAGGCGGCAAGGTGTGGGACGGCCCTGGGGAACACTGCGGAATCGAAGCGTACGACCGGGGCCGGTACTTCTGCGTCACCGGCCGGATCTGGGGAGGTTTCCCTGAGGAAGTCATCCCCGACCGCCAGGACGTCATCGACGACCTATTCGTCTGGGCTGCCGAGCAAGAGCCGACCG